>NZ_BAAANS010000018.1:0-139718 GCF_039529925.1 Kitasatospora saccharophila
TTGAGTTCTCAAGGAACGGATGCTTCCTTCGACCGGCCTTCCGACCGTATCTCCGGGCGCTTCGTTCTTTCGTGTTCCCAGCTTATCAGAGGTTTTCGCCACCGTTTCACCGGTGTTTCCTCGAACTCGCTTTCGTTCGCCCCTCTCGGTGCGACTCCGGAACTGTACGGGGAGCGGCGGCCGTAAAGCAAATCCACCCCCGCGCCGGGTGGCACGGGGGCGGAAGGGGACGCCTGGCGTCCGGAAAGGTCAGTGGACCTCGGTGATCTCGGGGCCGCGCGAGAAGGGGTCGATCGAACCGCCGGCGTACGGCGAGTCGGGCTCGGCGGGGGCGGCGGCGCCGTCCGCGACCATCTGGGCGTCCTCGGGGAGCTTGAGGACGATGGGGTCGCGGGGGGCCATGGGGGCCTCGCCGCGGACCACGACGGTCTGGCGGAAGACCTCCTCCAGGAGTCCGGCCAGCTCGGGCTGGACGGCGGCCTGACCGGAGATCACGCCGCGGAGGAACCAGCGGGGGCCGTCGCAGCCGACGAAGCGGACCAGCTGGACGCCCTGGGTGCCGTCCGGGAGCTGCACGGGGACCTGGGCGCGGAGGTGCCAGCCGAGCGGGCCCTCCTCCTCCTCGACGGCGCCGCCCTGGCCGGTGATGCCGTTGGCGATCTCCTCGCGGACCTCGCCCCAGATGCCCTCCGACTTGGGGGCGGCGAACGCCTGGAGCTGGATGGCGCTGTTGCCCAGGACCAGGGTGGCGGCGACGATCGCGTCACCGGCGACCTCGACCCGCAGTTCCATGCCCTCGACGCCGGGGATCAGCAGGCCCCCGAGGTCGACGCGGCCCTCTTCGGGCTTCTCCAGTTCGGAGATGTCCCACGGCCCGTCCGGGCGCGGGGCCGGCGGGAGGCCGACCCGGTCGGCCGGGTCCGGTTCGACGTCGTTCTCGCTCTCGCTCTCGACGGAACCCTCGACGTCATCGGCCGTCTCGTCGGCGCTGATGGCGTCCTCGGCGAGCTGCTCGACAGCGTCCTCGCTCTTGCGACGACGGAACACGGTCACTGTCCTTCCCGGTCCAAGACCGAATCCAAGACCGAACGCGAATATCTGCTACCTGCTACCCATCGGACCGGCCGAAAACCGCTGCAATCGCCGATCGCACCGCTTCCACCCGCTCGTCGTGCCGGCTCGGCGGAACCGAGACCGCGGCGCATGCTAGACCGCGGCGTGGCCTCCGGTCGACCCGAACCCGCCTTCGGCGCGGACCGAACCCGGGAGTTCACCCACCTCGTGGAAGCGCGCCTTCTCGACCTGCTGGATGACCAGCTGGGCGATCCGGTCGCCCCGCTTGAAGCTGACGGGCTCTCGGGGGTCCAGGTTGACGACGATCACCTTGATCTCACCACGGTACCCGGCATCGACCGTCCCCGGGGCGTTCACCAGTGCAACTCCGCAGCGGACCGCGAGCCCGGAGCGGGGGTGCACGAACGCCGCGTAACCGTCCGGTAGCGCGATGGAGATGCCGGTGGGGAGCAGTGCCCGTTCGCCCGGGGCGAGTTCGGCGTCGACGGTGGTGCGCAGGTCGGCTCCGGCGTCGCCCGGGTGCTCGTAGGCGGGGAGCGGGATCTCCGGGTCGAGCCGGCGGATCAGGATGTCGACGGGCGGGCGGACGGGGTCGGTCACGGGTTCACCTCGAAGGCTCGGGCGCGTTTGATCTGGTCCGGGTCGTCCAGGACCTTCTGCACGTCCTCTGGACGACCGTGCGTGGTGAAGTGTTCCAGCTTCACCTGGATGAAGAGCGCCTGTGCCCGGATGGCGACCGGTCCTCCGGGGCCGCCGATGCGGCCCTCGGCGGCGCTGTAGACCTTGCGGCCCTGCACGCCCGTCACCCGGGCGTGGATGTGCAGCACGGAGTCGACGGGGACGGGGCGGACGAAGTCGGTCTCCAGCCGGCCGGTGACGGCGGGGGCGCCGAGCAGCCAGTTGAGCGTGCCGAGGGTCTCGTCCAGGGCGCTGACCAGGATGCCGCCGTGGGCCAGGCCGGGACCGCCCTGGTGGGCCGCCTTGACGGTGAACTGCGCGGTGACGTCCAGGTGTTCGCCCGCGACGGCGGTGAGCTGGAGGCCCTGGGGGTGCTGCGGGCCGCAGCCGAAGCACTCGTCGTAGTGGGAGCCGATGAGGGTGCCGGGCGCGGGGGCCAGCGGGGAGCGGTCGGGCAGGACGGCGTCCGCGGGCGGGGTGGTGGGGGTGCTGGGTCCGTTCACGGCGCCGACCCTACCTGTCGGTAGGTTTCCGGGACAGGCACGGATCCGGCCCGGGAAACGGGCCCCCGGGGGGCCGCCGCGGTGTGGGGAGCGCCCACAATGGAGGGCATGTACGAGGAACGTCTCACCGTCCCGCGGTCCTGGTGGCTGCTGCCCGTGGCGCTCGGGCTCTCGCTCGCGCTGATCCTGCTCCGGTTCAGCGGGGTGGGCGCACTGGTCGGGCTGGTGGTGGGGGTGGTCGCGGGTGCCGCCGCCCTGAGCAGCTACGGGTCGGCGCGGATCCGGGTGGTGCAGGGCTCGCTGGTGGCCGGACCGGCCCGGATCCCGGTGAGCGCGCTGGGCGCGGCCGAGGTGCTGAACCCGAAGGAGGCGGTGGCCTGGCGCTCGGTGAAGGCCGATCCGCGGGCGTTCATGCTGCTGCGCAGCTACGTGCCGACGGCGCTGAAGGTCGAGGTGACCGACCCGGCCGACCCGACCCCGTACCTGTACCTGTCGACCCGTTCGCCGCAGAAGCTGGCGGACGCGCTGGCCGGGGCCGCCGCGTCCGCGCGGGGCGCCGAGCGGAGCCGCTGAAAGGTACGCGGCCCGGAGCGCCCGGGCGCGCCCCGGGCCCGTGGAGCGGCCGGAGCAGACCGAAAGGGACGGCCCCACCCGAGGGTGGGGCCGTCCCTTTCGGTCTGTCTGCGAGCCCTGCGTGGGCAGGCGCGCGGCTCGCGTCCTGCCGGGTGCGACCGCTCGGGACGGTCGCTACTGCTGCCTCCGGCCCTGCTGCTCAGGGCCGGACGGGGCGGCGTACCGGGCCGGCTGAGGGGTCTCGCCCGCCCGGGCCAGTGCCGCTCCGTTTTCAGGCGCCGCAGTCCCGGCAGATCGGCTGGCCGTTCTTCTCGCTGTAGAGCTGGCTCCGGTGGTGCACCAGGAAGCAGCTCATGCAGGTGAACTCGTCGGCCTGGCGGGGCAGCACTCGAACCGAGAGTTCCTCGTTCGAGAGATCGGCGCCCGGAAGCTCCAGTCCCTCGTTGGCGTCGTACTCGTCGACGTCGACGGAGCTGGACGCCTTCTCGTTCCGACGGGCCTTGAGTTCCTCGATGCTGTCCTCGTTGAGGTCGTCATCGGTCTTGCGTGGGGTGTCGTAGTCCGTTGCCATAGTTTCGCTCTCCCCCTTTGGGTGTGTGCGGGTGTCTCCAGCGCACGTAACGCCTGGGGGGCCGGTCTTGTGCCCGACCCGAGGCCGAGATTGTGCCTTACTTCAAGCCCCGTTACTCAATCGACATCCGGACAAGGGCCCGTTGGAATGATCGAACAGGGGCCGAACACCGTCCACCGTACGGGTGAAGCGGTTCGAACCGGAACTCGTAGATCATCACGGTCCGTGGCCGACCGGCAGCACCGGGGGCGGCAACTCGGCGGCGGCAGAGGGCCCTTGGCGATCCGCCGGGGGCCCGGGGCCCGGACCCGTTGATCACCGAGCGCGACGGCCTCGCCCGAACGAGTGATCACCCGATCGAGGGAGGAGGGGAAGCCTTCCGGACAGGTGTGAGGTTCGTCACATTGGGCGCGACACTGGGCTTTTGCCGCCAAAGCGGGCCTTTCGGCGCCGGCCCGCGCCGTCGAATTGTCCGCATACCCTCCGGTACGTCCGAGCGCCCCGGCCGCCTGTCGGCGGCCGGGGTCGGGGGCGGAGGATCGGGGTCCGGGTCCGGCGGTCAGCCCCTGGCGGCGGCCGCGGCGGCGCGGCGGGCGAGCAGGGCGGCCTGGCGCTCGTCGAAGCGGGTCGCCTGGGCGTCCAGACCGGCCAGGAAGGCCCCCAGCTCGTCCTGGGCGTGCTGGCCGACCGGGCCGAGGCCGGAGACCTCCATGACCTTCAGGTGGCGCAGCACGGGCTGCAGCACGTCGTCGTGGTGGATCCGCAGGTTGTAGATGCCGCCGATGGCGATCTGGGCGGCCGAGCGCTCGAAGCCGGGCATGCCGTGGCCGGGCATCCGGAAGTTGATCACCACGTCGGCGATGGCGCGCATGGCCTGGTCGGGGGCGAGTTCAAGGGCGGCCTTGAGCAGGTTCCGGTAGAAGACCATGTGCAGGTTCTCGTCGTTGGCGATCTTGGCCAGCAGCTGGTCGCAGAGCGGGTCGCCGGAGTGGTGGCCGGTGTTGCGGTGGGCGATCCGGGTGGCCAGCTCCTGGAAGGCGACGTAGGCGACGGACTGCAGCATGCTGTGCGCGTTGTCCGACTCGAAGCCCTCGGACATGTGCGCCATCCGGGCCCGCTCCAGCTCGACCGGGTCGACGGCGCGGGTGGCCAGCAGGTAGTCGCGGATCGCTATCCCGTGCCGGCCCTCCTCGGCGGTCCAGCGGTGCACCCAGGTGCCCCAGGCGCCCTCGCGGCCGAACATGCTGGCGATCTCGTGGTGGTAGCTCGGGAGGTTGTCCTCGGTGAGCAGGTTGACCACCAGGGAGATCCGGCCCAGCGGGGTGACCTTGGACTGCTCCAGCGACCACGCCTCGCCGCCGAGCACGCCGTCGAAGTCCCGCCCCTGGCTCCACGGCACGAACTCGTGCGGCATCCACTCCTTGGCCACCTTGAGGTGGCGGTTCAGCTCGGTCTCCACGACCTCCTCCAGCGCGAGGATCAGCCTGGCGTCGGTCCAGGCGGTCGTGGCGGGTCGCTGCACGGGGGCGATGGTCACGGCGTTGCTCCTGCGAGTGGGACGGGCTGACCTACGGCTGCGTAGGTTACGACACCGTAAGTTGTCGCGGCCGCAAAAGACAAGCCGCCCCTGTCCAGCGCTTATGTCGTTCCGACACGGCTGGGCAGGGGCGGCCGGGGGAAGTCCCACGGGGCCGGATCGCCTGGACGGGGGCACCGCAGGGCCGGGGGCGGCCCGGGGGCTACGGGATGCGCACCCGCACCCGCAGGCCGCCTCCGGGGCGGGCAGTGGCCTCGATGGTGCCCCCGTGGGCGCGCACCACGGAGCGGACGATGGACAGGCCGAGCCCGACGCCCTTGTCGCTGCGGGTGCGGTCGGTGCTCTTGAGCCGCCGGAACGGCTCGAAGATGTGCTCCAGCTCGTAGCCGGGGACGACCGGGCCGGTGTTGCTCACCACCAGCTCGCCGCCACCGCCGCGGACCGCCGAGGTGGTGATCTCCACCCAGCCGCCGGGGCCGTTGTAGCGGGTGCCGTTCTGCAGCAGGTTGAGCGCGATCCGCTCCAGCAGCACGCCGTTGCCGTTCGCGGGGGCGGGCGCCAGCTCGGCGCGCAGCTCGACCTCGCGGTTGGCGGCCTCCGGCCGGGTCTGCTCCATGGCGCGCTGGGCGACCTCGGCGAGGTCGACCGGGCGGCGCTCGGTGAGCTCGTTCTCGCTCCGGGCCAGCAGCAGCAGGCCCTCGACCAGCTGCTCGCTGCGCTCGTTGGTGGCCAGCAGGGTCTTGCCGAGCTGCTGCAGGTCGGGCGAGACCTCCGGGTCGGCCAGCTGGACCTCCAGCAGGGTCCGGTTGATCGCCAGCGGGGTGCGCAGTTCGTGCGAGGCGTTGGCGACGAAGCGGCGCTGCGAGTCGAAGGCGCGGTCCAGCCGCTCCAGCATCTCGTCGAAGGTGTCGGCGAGTTCCTTGAGCTCGTCGTCCGGGCCGTCCAGGTCGATCCGGCGGTGCAGGTCGCTGCCGGCCACCTCGCGGGCGGTGCGGGTGATCCGGCCGAGCGGGTGGAGCACCCGGCCGGCCATCGCGTAGCCCACCGCGAAGGCGATCACGGCCAGGAAGACCAGGGCGGTCAGGGCGCGGCGCAGCAGGGTGGACAGGGCCTGGTTGCTGTTGCCCTCCTGGAGGGCGTTCATCGCCTGGTCCAGCGAGCTCTGGTCGCTGATCGTCTCGCCGTTGACGGTGATCGCCACGCCGCGACCCAGGGTGAGGTGCGGCAGCTGGGCCTGGTCGAAGGCGGAGCGGACGAAGTAGTACATCAGCAGCAGCAGGACCACGCCCGCCATCAGGAACATCCCGCCGTAGAGCAGGGTGAGCCGGATCCGGATGGTGGGGCGCAGCGACAGCCAGGCGAACAGGCCGTCGCCGGGGTGGTAGGTGTCGTCGGCGCGGTCGCGGTCGGAGCGGCGCGGGGGGTGCGTCGGTCGCGGGGGCACCTGGTCCGGGCCCGAGGCGGGCGTGCCGGGGGCCCCGCCGGGGAGTGGCGGGGTGGTCATGGCCGGAAGTCCTCTCAGCTGGCGGGTGTTTCGGGGGGGCGGGTCACACCCGGTAGCCGGAGCCGGGCACGGTGACGATCACCGGCGGGTCCCCGAGCTTGCGGCGCAGGGTCATCACGGTGACCCGGACCACGTTGGTGAACGGGTCGGTGTGCTCGTCCCAGGCCTTCTCCAGCAGTTGCTCGGCGGAGACCACGGCGCCGCCGGCCCGCATCAGGACCTCCAGGACGGCGAACTCCTTGGGGGCGAGCTGGACGGGCTTGCCGTCCCGGATGACCTCGCGGCGGCCGGGGTCCAGGCTGATCCCGGCGCGCTCCAGCACGGGGGGCAGCGGGACGGTGGCGCGGCGGCCCAGGGCGCGGACCCGGGCGACGAGTTCGCTGAAGGCGAACGGCTTGGGGAGGTAGTCGTCGGCGCCGATCTCCAGGCCCTCGACCCGGTCGCTGATGTCGCCGGAGGCGGTCAGCATGATCACCCGGGTGGCGAGGCCCTGCTCGACCACCCGGCGGCAGACGTCGTCGCCGTGGACGAGGGGGAGGTCCCGGTCGAGCACCACCACGTCGTAGTCGTTCACGGCGATCCGCTGCAGCGCGGCCTCCCCGTCGTAGACCACGTCGACCGCCATGGCCTCCCGGCGCAGTCCGGTGGCGACGGCCTCGGCGAGCAGCTGCTCGTCCTCCACGACGAGTACCCGCACGGTGGTTGTCCCTTCTGCTGGAGCGGCCCTGGCCGTGCTCGCCCGTGCGGGCCGTTGGTGCGCCGGGCGCGGATCCGGGCAGGCGGATCCGACGGTGCCTCCATCCTGCCTGGTCGCGCGGTAAAGCAGTCGTAAGTCCGGTGCGCCGTCCGCGAAAACGGAGCGCCCGCTACCTGTTTGGACTGTGACTCGGGCAACTTTTCCGCGAGTTGGAGGTTTCCATGGAGTGGGGGTGGGGAGGACACCTGCACACCGTGATGCCGTCGCCCCGTGACGCGTCGCGGCCACCACCACCCGCCGAGTGCCCCATCCGCACCGGCCTGGGACGGAAAGCCACCGGGTCGCGGCTCCAGTGCCGCACGAGCGCCCGACCGGAACCTGCATCCGGTCCGAGGTGCCCGCCGGGGTTTGTCGGGTCCCGAGCCGGGGGGCTGCTCGGACCGAGCCCGTCCGACACAGCAAAGGGGGCCCGTATGGACGCCTTCACCGCCGGAATCCTTCAGCGGATCAAGAACGCCGAGCAGGATCTGCACCGCGCGATCGAGTCCGGGGACGAGTTCCTGGCCGAGGTCGAGCAGTCCGAGCTGGAGGACCTCCAGCGCCTCGCCACCGAACACGGCGTGGACCCGGTCCTCGGCACGCACCGTTCCGCCGCCTGACCGCTCCCCGTCACGCACCGCCCGAGAGCCCCGGCCCGGTTCCCACCGGTCCGGGGCTCCTCACTGTCCGGGGCTCCCCACTGCCAGGGCTGGCCGCGGGCGGTCAGTCGTGCCAGGCGCCGAGCTCCTCCAGCCGGGCCTGCAGCGGCTCGAACACGCCGGGCGGGGCGGCGATCGTCAGCTCGCCGTCGGCGGGCAGGCCGGGCCGGGAGCCGGTGAGCGCGCCGGCCTCGGCGGCGATCAGCAGGCCCGCGGCGCGGTCCCAGGGGGCCAGGCCGCGCTCGTAGTAGCCGTCGAACCGGCCGGCCGCCAGGTCGCACAGGTCGACGGCGGCCGCGCCGCCGCGCCGCACGTCGCGCACCTCGCCCATCAGCGCGTGCAGCACCTCGGCCTGGCGCACCCGCCGCTCGCGCAGGTAGCCGAAGCCGGTGGCCACCAGCGCCCGCCCCCAGTCCGGGGCCGGCCGGACCGCCAGCGGGCGGTCGTCCAGGTACGCGCCGCCGCCGCGCACGGCCCGGAACAGCTCGTTCCGGGCGGGCACGAAGACCACGCCCACGACCGCCTCGCCGTCCAGCTCGGCGGCCACGCTGACCGCCCAGGAGGGCAGCCCGTACAGGTAGTTGACGGTGCCGTCGAGCGGGTCGACCACCCAGCGCACCCCGCTGGTGCCGGGGCGGTCGGCGCCCTCCTCACCGAGGTAGCCGTCGTCCGGGCGGCGGGCGGAGATCAGCTCCAGCACCAGCTTCTCGGAGGCCAGGTCCATCTCGGTCACCACGTCCACCGGGCTGCTCTTGGTGGCGGCCACCCCGAGGTCCGCGGGCCGGCCGTCGCGGAGCAGCGCACCGGCCCGGGTGGCGGCCTCGACGGCGGTGGCGAGGAGTTCCTGCAGCAGGTCGTCGGTCACTGGTCTCGGTCCTTCGGGTCTCGGGCTTGGGCGGCGGCGGGGCGGGGGGCGCGCGGGTTGGGGCAGCAGGCGGCGGGGCACAGGTCGTGGCTGGGGCCGAGGGCGCCCAGGGCGCACCGGGTGACCGGCTCGCCGCGCCGGGCGGCGGCCCGCTCCAGCACCAACTCCCGGACGGCGGCGGCGAACCGCGGGTCGGCGCCGACGGTGGCGGCCCGGGCGACCGGCAGGCCGAGTTCGGCGGCCCTGGCCACCGCCTCGGTGTCCAGGTCGTACTTGACCTCCATGTGGTCGGAGACGAAGCCGATCGGCACCATGACCACGGCCGCGGCGCCGTCCGCGTGCTGCGCCGCCAGGTGGTCGCAGACGTCCGGTTCCAGCCACGGGACGTGCGGGGCGCCGGAGCGGCTCTGGTAGACCAGCTCCCAGGGCCGGTCGGCGACTCCGGTGCGCTCGGCCACCGCGGCGGCGACCAGCCGGGCCACCTCCAGGTGCTGGGCGACGTACGCGCCGCCGGGGGTGCCGCGGGCCGGGTCGTCGGGGGCGCCGGAGGTCTCGGCCATCGCGGTCGGGATCGAGTGCGTGGTGAACGCCAGCCGGGCGGCGTCCCGCACCCCGTCCGGGAGTCCGGCGAGCGCGGTGAGGGTGGCGTCGACCATCGGCTCGACGAAGCCGGGGTGGTTGTAGAAGTGCCGCAGCTTGTCCACGGTCAGTTCCGGGCGCCCCTCGGCGGCCAGCTGCGCCAGCGCGTCGGCCAGGTTCTCCCGGTACTGCCGGCAGCCCGAGTACCCGGCGTAGGCGCTGGTGGCCAGCACCAGCACCCGGCGGTGCCCGTGGTCGGCGATCTCCCGCAGGGCGTCCACCAGGTACGGGGCCCAGTTCCGGTTGCCCCAGTACACCGGCAGGTCCAGGCCCGCGTCGGCGAAGTCCTTGCGCAGCGCGGCCAGCAGTTCGCGGTTCTGCTCGTTGATCGGGCTGACCCCGCCGAACAGGAAGTAGTGCTTGCCGACCTCGGTCAGCCGCTCCTTCGGGATGCCCCGCCCCCGGGTGACGTTCTCCAGGAAGGGCACCACGTCCTCGGGGCCCTCCGGCCCGCCGAAGGACAGCAGCAGCAGCGCGTCGTACGGCGCGGGGTCGGTCGGGCTGGGGGTGCGCGTGTCGGACATGGCTCCGATCCTGCCACCCGGAACGGGCCGTCCGGTGCACGGGCGGCCCGGTGCGGCGCCCGCCCGGCGCCCGGCTTGTCCGCGAACAACCCGGATGCGGACGATCGACCCCACTTCGTAAGCTGTGTGCACCGTGGTCGCGCATTACCGATGGTTGTGTCCCCCACCCATCGGACTCCCCGTCCACCCGCCGCCCGCCCCACCCGACCCCCACGACGTCCGACGGAGCCACCCCCCGTGCTGTCCAGCTACCGCCAGGTATTCGCCGCCCCCGGCTCCCTGGCCTTCTCCTTCACCGGGCTGATCGCCCGCCTGCCGATCTCGATGACCGGGATCGGCATCGTCACGATGCTCGGCGAGATCAAGGACTCCTTCTGGCTCGGCGGGCTGCTCTCCGCCTTCCTCGCCGTCTCCGCCGCGCTGCTCGGCCCCCGGATCTCCCGCCTGGTCGACCGGTACGGGCAGCGCCGGATCGCCCTCCCCGCCACCGCCGTCACCGTGCTCTCCGCCGCCGGACTGCTGCTCGGCGCCCACTACGGCCTGCCCGACTGGACGCTGTTCGTCTTCGCCGCCGGCATGGGCACGATGCCGAGCACCGGCTCGATGGTCCGGGCCCGCTGGGCCCACCTCTACCGGGACGAGCCGCCCAAGCTGCACACCGCGTACTCCTTCGAGGCCGTCGCGGACGAGATCTGCTTCATCGTCGGCCCGATCCTGGCCGCCACCCTGGCCACCTCGCTGTTCCCCGAGTCCGGCCTGCTGCTCGCCGGGGTCTTCCTGGTCGTCGGCGTCCTGCTGTTCACCGCCCAGCGCCGCACCGAGCCGCCCGCCCATCCGGTCGAGCACCGGGCCGACGGCTCCGTGGTGCGCGACAAGGGCCTCCAGACCCTGATCCTGACGCTCGGCGCGATCGGCGTGGTCTTCGGCTCCGTCGAGGTGGTCACCGTCGCCTTCGCCAAGGCCCAGGGGCACCCCGCCGCCTCCGGCTACGTCCTGGCCGTGTACGCGCTCGGCTCCTGCCTGGCCGGGGCGGTGTTCGGCGCGCTGAAGTTCACCGGCACGATGGACCGCCGCTTCCTGGCCGGCGTCGGCGTGATGGCCCTCGGGATGGCCCCGCTCGTGGTCGCCGCGCAACTGCTGCACGGCACCGCGGCCCTGGTGGGCGTCGGCGCCGCGCTCTTCCTCTCCGGCCTGGCCATCTCCCCCACCCTGATCACCGCCATGGCCCTGGTCGAACGGCTGGTCCCCGCCGCCCGGCTCACCGAGGGCATGACCTGGACCACCACCGGCCTCGCCCTCGGCGTCGCCGTCGGCTCCTCCGCCGCCGGCATCGTCGTCGACGCCGCCGGCAGCCCCCACGGCTACTGGGTCCCGCTCGCGGCCGCCCTCCTCGCCGCGACCGCCGCCTACGCGGGGCGCCCCCGCCTGCGCGAGCAGCTCGCGGCCGTGCGGGCACCCGCGGTGCCGGCAGCGGCCCGCTGAGAACGGCGGAAGCGAAATCAGGGACTCGGGCAAGAACGGCGGGAGGCGAAATCAGGGGCTCGGGGAACGGCGAGTCGATGCTGCTGACGGCCGGAGCCCATCGAAGTGTCCGTGCTGCTGCGTGTAGTGAACAGAACCGGAAGCCGATGCGCGCTCCGGCAGTGAACCGCTCGCAGACCGGGCCTCGCCGTTCCCCGAGCCCCTGGCGGGGGCTCTCGCCGTTCCCCGAGCCCCTGGTGGCGTCCTCCCGAGTCCGGGCGTAGACCTGCGCGTTCGTTGTGACTACGCTCCCCGTACCCACCGGTAGAACCGGAAGGTAGGACGCGCACGAGCGGGAGGCTCTGGAGATGACCGAGGTCTGGCGGAACTGGGCGGGGAACCAGAGCGCGCGGCCCGCGCGGGTGGTGGCGCCGGGCTCGGTGGAGGAGCTCTCGGCGGCGGTGGTCGCCGCCGGCCGGGCCGGGCTGCCGGTGAAGGCGGTCGGATCGGGGCACTCGTTCACGGCGATCGCGGCCGCCGGGGACGCGGTGCTGGTGCGTCCGGACCACCTGACCGCCGTCCGCTCGATCGACCGCGCCGCCGGAACGGTCACCGTCGAGTCGGGCCTGCCGCTGCACAAGCTGAACCGCCTGCTCGCGGCCGCCGGCCTCTCGCTGACGAACATGGGCGACATCGAGGTGCAGACCGTCGCGGGCGCGACCAGCACCGGCACGCACGGCACCGGCCGGGACTCCGGCTCGCTCGCGGCGCAGATCGAGGCGGTCGAGATCGTCCTCGCGGACGGCTCGGTGCGGACCTGCTCGGCGACCGAGGACCCGGAGCTGTTCCAGGGCGCGCGGCTGGGCCTGGGCGCGCTGGGCGTGGTGAGCGCGCTGACCTTCGCGGTGGAGCCGATGTTCCTGCTGAGCGCGCACGAGAAGCCGATGGGCTTCGACGAGGTGCTGCACTCCTTCGACGACCTGACGGCCGTCAACGAGCACTTCGAGTTCTACTGGTTCCCGCACACCGACCGCTGCTCGACCAAGCGGAACAACCGCAGCCAGGGCCCGGCCGAGCCGCTGCCGAAGTTCAAGGCGTGGCTGGACGACGACTTCCTGTCCAACACGGTGTGGGAGGGCGCCTGCCGGGTGGGCCGCGCGCTCCCCGGCACGATCCCGGCCATCGCCAAGGTCGCCAGCCGGGCCTGGTCGGAGCGCCGGTTCACCGACCAGGCGTACAAGGTCTACACCAGCCCGCGCAAGGTGCGCTTCATAGAGATGGAGTACGCGGTGCCGCGCGAGGCGGCGACCGAGGTGCTGCGCGAACTGAAGGCGCTGGTCGAGCGCTCGGACTGGCGGATCAGCTTCCCGGTGGAGGTGCGGGTGGCCCCGGCGGACGACCTGTGGCTGTCCACCGCGAGCGGGCGGGACAGCGCGTACATCGCCGTCCACCTGTACCGGGGCACCCGCGAACTGTCCTACTTCACCGAGGTGGAGAAGCTGATGGCCGCCCACCGGGGGCGCCCGCACTGGGGCAAGCTGCACACCCGGGACTCCGAGTACCTCTCCTCGGTCTACCCGCACTTCGCCGACTTCACGGCGCTGCGCGACAAGGTCGACCCGGAGCGCCGGTTCGCCAACGACTACCTGCGCCGGGTGCTGGGCGCCTGACCCTCCCGGCCCGCCGCCGCCCCGTCAGCCGGACGGCTGGGCCGACCCGGGCTGCGCGTCCTGCGCGTCCGGGGTGGCGGACGGCGCGGGCGCCCCGCTCGCCGGGGCCTGCCCGGACGGCTGGGCCGGGCCGCTCGGCGAGGGCCGCGCGGACGCCGCCCCGGACGGCTCGGCCGAACCGCCCGGCACCGCCGGGGGGACGGCGGACGGCGAGGCCGGGTCGCCGGACGGGGACGGCCCGGCGGACGGCTCGGCGGACGGCTCGGCGGACGGCGTGCCGTCCCGGTGCCCGTCCTCCGGCTGCCGGTCGCCGGACGGCCGCGAGGGGTTGAACGAGGTGCCGCCGCCGTCCTGTCCGGTGGTGATGTCGTGCATCGGCTTCCCGGCCGCGAGTTCCACCGCGACGATCGGCACCATCGCGAGCACGAACACCAGCCCGGAGACCGCCGCGTACGACTTCCACGTCCAGCGGCGTTTCGCGCGCAGCACCCGGGGGGCGTTCCAGTCCCGGCTGATTCCGTTCGCCGGAGCGGGCTTCGGGCGCGCGGCGGGAGTGGATTCGGTGCCGCGTTCCACCGCGTTGCGCAGTTGTTCCCCGGTGCGTTTGAAGAGGTGCTGGAAGAGCGCGCTTCCGATGGTCGCCCCCACCGAGACGACGGCCGCACCGAGTATCGTTCCGTACACTCCGAGTTCCGAAGCGAGTACCGCACCGGCCACCGCCGCCATGGCGCTCGCCGCCACCTGAGCGGCCGTCAGGTCGAGCCGTCTGCGTCCGGTCTCCTGCTCGGCCCGATCCGGTCCGTGCGCGAACTGCTGGCTCCGCTGCGGCATCCCTGTCCCTCGGTCGGTGTGTCGGAATTTCGAACAAGTCTCTCCATCTTGCCCAAAGAAGGACACAAGGGTCGAAAATCCGGTTCTCGCCGGTCGATATATGTGAAGATGATCACCGTCCGTTGATCGTCGGCGGGTCAATGGGGTGCACGGTCTTGAGATTCCGGTGATTCGCGGGAGACTTGAGCGGCGAGCCGCCCCTCCGGATGCCACGAATGGAGTACTGTTCGTGGAGCCTGAGCCTTCGGACTCGTTGTCGACGAACCGTCAGACGACTGGACCGGGCGCCCGGGAGCGATGTCGACCGTCGACGTGGCAAACAGGCAACCGTGCCACAGCGGCGCGCCCGGGTGAAAGCCCGACACGCCGGGTAACTCTGCAAGGTTGTGGCCACTCGCCAGCGGGCAGGCCACACTCAGTACGGGAGCAGCGACGCAGGTGACGTCGGCAGGCACCACCCGGGAGGTAACCGTGCCCGAACTGCGCGTCGTGGCCGTCAGCAACGACGGCACACGGCTGGTGCTCAAGGCTGCCGACAGCACGGAGTACACCCTGCCGATCGACGAGCGGCTGCGCGCCGCCGTCCGGGGTGACCGCCCGCGGCTCGGCCAGATCGAGATCGAGGTGGAGAGCCACCTCCGCCCCCGTGACATCCAGGCGCGGATACGAGCCGGTGCCTCCGCTGAGGAGGTCGCCCAGGCCGCCGGCATCTCGGTGGAACGCGTCCGCCGCTTCGAGGGCCCGGTGCTCGCCGAGCGCGCCTTCATGGCCGAGCGGGCCCGCAAGACGGCGATCCGCCGGCACGGCGAGTCCACCGGCCCGCAGCTCGGCGAGGCCGTCGCCGAGCGCCTCGCGCTGCGCGGCGCCGAGAAGGACACCGAGCGCTGGGACTCCTGGCGTCGCGACGACGGCACCTGGGAGGTCGTCCTCTGGTACCGCGCGGAGGGCGAGCACCGGCGGGCCGCCTGGTCCTACGACCCGCCGCGGCGGCTGGTCCAGCCCAACGACGACGAGGCCCGCGCGCTGATCGGCGAGAACGTCGAGCGCGAGGAGGACTCGGTCTTCCCGTTCATCCCGCGGATCGCCCGGCTCCCCCACGAGCGCCCGGCCCGCCCGATGATCGAGCGCCCCTCCGCCGACCGGATCATGCAGGTCCGCGAGGCGCGCGAGGCCACGGCCGCGGCCGCCACGGCGGCCGTCCCCGAGCGGGACTCCCTCACCAGCCTGCTGGACGTGGTCCCCTCCTACCGCGGCGACCTGACCCCGGTCGGTCCGAGCGTGGAGACCGCGGTCACCGAGGAGCCCGAGGAGGTCGAGGAGACGGCGGCCCCCGCCGCGAGCGTCGGCGCGGGCTCCGCGTACGCGGACATCCTGATGCCGCGCTCGGTGGCCCCGCACCGGGACCGCCTGGTCGGCACCACCGACCGCCAGGCCGAGGCGGACGGCGTCCGCCCGGGGCGCCGGGCGACGGTGCCGAGCTGGGACGAGATCGTCTTCGGGTCGCGGCGCAAGAAGCCCGAGTAGGGCCTCCCGCCAGAGGGTTCGCGTTCAGGGGCTCGGGGAACGGCGAGCACGGGTCTGCGCGAGGTTCACTGCCGTTGCGCGCATCTGCTTCCGGTTCCGTTGAAGACACGCAGCAGCACGGACACTTCGATGGGCTCCGGCCGTCAGCAGCATCGACCCGCCGTTCCCCGGGCCCCTGGTGGTGCATGCCCGTCTGCCGACAGTTCCCCGGGCCCCTGGTTTGGCCTGCCGCCGTTCCCTACTTCCCGGTCTCCACGGGGTTGTCCGGGTTCGCGGACCACTCGCTCCAGGAGCCCGGGTAGAGCGCGACGCCCTCGTGGCCGGCCAGGGCGAGGGCGAGGAGCTGGTGGGCGGCGGTGACGCCGGAGCCGCAGTAGACGGCGGTGCGGGCCGGGTCGGTGAGGTGGAGCGCGGCGAACCTCTCGACGAGCGCCGCCGGGGGCAGGAAGCGGCCGTCGGCGGCCAGGTTCTCGGTGGTGGGGGCGGAGGCGGCGCCGGGAACGTGGCCGGCCCGGGGGTCGATCGGTTCGGTCTCGCCGCGGTAGCGCTCGCCGGCCCGGGCGTCGAGCAGCAGGCCGGTGCGGGCGAGTTCGGCCGCGCCGCTCGCGTCGACGGTGGGCAGGTGGCCGGGCTCGACCTTGAAGTCGCCGTCGCCGGGGGCCGGGGTCTCGGTGCTGAGCGGGTGCCCGGCGGCGGTCCAGGCGGCGAGTCCGCCGTCGAGGACGCGGACGTCGCCGTGGCCGGCCCAGCGCAGCAGCCACCAGGCGCGGGCGGCGGAGAGCGCGGGACCCGCGTCGTAGGCGACGACGGGACGGTCGGCGGTGACGCCGGCCCGGCGCAGGGCGGTGGCCAGGCGCTCGGGGTCGGGCAGCGGGTGGCGGCCGGCCGGGCCGGGCGGGTCGGCGAGTTCGCGGTCGAGGTCGACGTAGTGCGCGCCGGGCAGGTGGCCCTTGGCGTACTCCTCGGCTCCGGGCGGGCCGCCGAGCGCCCAGCGGATGTCGAGCAGGACGGGCGGGCGCTCGGTGCCGAGCGCGTCGGCGAGTTCGGCGACGGTGATCAGGGGCGAGGTCATGCCGCCATTGTGGCGTGCGGGGGCGGCCGTCGGGGCGGGCCCGGCGATCGCGTCACCCGGTGAAACGTTCTCCTCCGCAGGGCGCTCAGCCCTCGAAGGGGAGGACGTCCGGGGAGAGGACCGCGGCGCGGGAGGTGGCGGCGGTGAGGCGGCGGCGGTGGTGCCGGCGGCAGAGCACCTCGTAGCCGATCTCGTCCTCGTTGACGGCGACGTCCCCGACCACGACCTGCGCGCCCTCGACCACCATGACGCCGCCGACGGTGCGGGCGTTGTGGGTGGCCCGGGCGCCGCACCAGCAGAGCGCCTCGACCTGGAGGACCTCG
The DNA here is from genome assembly GCF_039529925.1 of Kitasatospora saccharophila. Taxonomy (NCBI): domain Bacteria; kingdom Bacillati; phylum Actinomycetota; class Actinomycetes; order Kitasatosporales; family Streptomycetaceae; genus Kitasatospora; species Kitasatospora saccharophila. Next base: position 16,745 of record NZ_BAAANS010000018.1, read on the forward strand.
ACCCGGTCGGCGAGCTCGATCAGCCGCTGGGAGCCGGGGAAGAGCTTGGTGCGGAAGTCGGTGGTGATCCCGAAGGTGAACACGTCGATGCCCAACTCGTCGACGATCCGGGCGAGTTGGTCGATCTGTGCGGCGGAGAAGAACTGTGCCTCGTCGCAGATCAGGTAGTCGACCTTGCCGCCGGCCGAGAGCAGGTGGACGACGTACGCCTGGAACTCGAAGTCGTCGCCGACCTCGACGGCGTCGGCGCGCAGGCCGAGGCGGCTGGAGATGGTGGCGGTGCCGGCCCGGTCGTGGCGGGTGAAGATGATGCCCTGGCGGCCGCGGGCCGCGTGGTTGTGGTCCATCTGGAGGGCGAGCGTCGACTTGCCGCAGTCCATCGTGCCCGAGAAGAACACCAGTTCAGCCATGGGTGGGCAGCAGCCTTTCGGGCGAGGGGGTCAACGGGCGGGCTCAGCCGCGGACTTCGAGCAGCGGCACGAGCTGTTCGACGGGGGTCATCGAGCCGTGCAGGCCGACCATCTGGGACTCGCCGGGCTCGCTACGGGTCGCGACGATCGCGATGTCGTCGCGGGCGGCGGCGACCACGTCGCCGATCCGGGGCAGCACCCGCTCGTCCACCGAGGGGCCGAACCAGCCCGCGGCGACGGCCTGTTCGCGGGTGGCGACCCACATCTGCTCGCCGAGCACCTCGCTCCACACGGCGTGCACGTCGGCGGCCGCGCCGGGGTGGGCGTAGACGTGGCGGGCCCGGCCCTCGCCGCCGAGCAGGGCGACGCCGGCCGACAGCTCCCAGTCCTCGTCGAAGTCGATCCGGTCCTCCGGGGCGACGTCGATCATGCCGTGGTCGGCGGTGACGTACAGCGCGGAGCGCGGCGGGAGCTGCTCGGCGAGGCGGCGGGCGAGGCGGTCGACCGTGAAGAGGGTGAGCCGCCACTCGTCGGAGGCGACGCCGAACCGGTGCCCGGCGGCGTCGAGTTCGCTCAGGTACGTGTAGACCAGGGCGCGGTCGTGCTCGGCCAGCCAGGCGGCGGCCCGGTCGATGCGCTCCTCGCCGGTGGTGCGGCCGAGGAAGGTGCCGCCGGAGAGCGCGACCTGGGTCAGCGGGGTGGAGGCGAACAGCGGGGAGGAGACCTGGGCGGTGGCCACCCCGGCCTGGTGGGCCCGTTCGAAGACGGTGGGGTACGGCTGCCAGGCGTGCGGGTCGACCGGCGGGTTCCAGCGCAGCTGGTTCATCAGCCGGCCGCTCTCCGGGATCATCACCGTGTACCCGGCCAGGCCGTGCTGCCCGGGCGGCAGGCCGGTGCCGACCGAGGCCAGCGAGGTGGCGGTGGTGGACGGGAAGCCGGCGGTGATCGGGGCGCGCCCGGCGGTCAGCGAGTTGAGGAAGGGCGCCCAGTCGGGGTTGGCCCGGATCAGCTCCCAGCCGAGGCCGTCGACCAGGAACACGCAGACCCGGTCGGCGGGTTCGAGCGGCAGCACGGGGCGGTAGCCGGGCACGCCGAGGCCCGCCGCGAGGGTGGGCAGCAGGTCGGAGAGCGAGGCGCAGCCGTAGCGCGGGGCGGGGGCGTCGGCCGGGTCGAGCGGGTCGAAATGGTCCTCGTGGTGCATGCCGGTCAGCCGTTGGCCACGGTCGCCTCGGACAGCGCCCGGGCGAACACCAGCGCCTGGGCGACCGTCTCCGGTCCGTCCCCGGCCTCGCTGACCCGCAGCGACAGGTCGTCGGCGGTGGCGGAGCCGGTGTAGCCGTGGTCGGCGTCGCAGTTCGGGTCGGAGCAGCCGGCCGGCTCCAGGTCGAGGCGCTGCACGGCGCCCCAGCCGATGGTGAGGACGACCTCGCGCGGCGGGGTGCCGGGGGTGTACGTCTCGGGGTTGGCGACCATCCGGCTGACCACGACGGAGGTGATCCGGTCGAGGCGGACCGTCTCGGTGGAGGTGGTGGCGTACGGGACGGGGGTGGCCGCGTCGCCGTTCTGCTCGTCGGTGTGGCTGACCACGAAGCGGGACGCGGTGAGCACCAGCACGGTGACGTGCCGGCGGACCTCGTTGGCGTCGAAGGTGGTCTCCTGGTGCACCAGGTACGAGGTGATCGGCTCGGGGCCCACCGCGGACTCCACCGCCTCGGAGACCAGCGCCGGGTAGTAGCCGCTGCGCTCGATCGCGGACCGCAGGTCCTGCGTGGTGGTACCGGTCTTCGCCATATCTCCATCCTGGCATGTCCCGCCGCTGCGGCGGGTGGCACTGCGCCGGGTCGCCCGGCCTTCACCGCTCCGGGGGCCGCCCGGTCCTGCCGAGCGGGCAACCACGCAAGATTACAGCGTGCTCATGGCGCGCGGCCCCAGATCGGTGCGGACCGGCAGCGGGGCGATCCGGACCCGGGCGCCGAGCACCGCCAGGCCGTGCGGGGCCACCACGACGGGCTCCAGGTCGACCGAGGCGACCTCGGGCAGGTCGTCGACGAGGCTGGAGACCCGCAGCAGCACCTCCTCCAGCGCGTCGGTGTCCACCGCCTCGGCGCCGCGCCAGCCGAACAGCAGCGGGGCGGCCCGCACTTCGCGGATCAGCTCGGCCACGTCCCGGTCGGTGGCCGGGACGAGGCGGTGGGAGACGTCGCCGAGCAGTTCGGCGGGGGCGCCGGAGAGGCCGAAGGACAGGATGGTGCCGACGGCCGGGTCGACGGCCGCGCCGATCACGGTGTCCACGCCGCGCGGGGCGAGCCGCTGGACCACCAGTTCGGCCTGCCCGGCGCCGCCCAGCAGCGCGTCCAGTTCGCGGTGGGCGCGGCGCAGTTCGGCCTCGCCGGTCAGGTCGAGCCGGACGCTGCCCAGGTCGGGGCGGTGCCGCAGGTGCTCGGCGGTGGCCTTCAGGGCGACCGGGTAGCCGAGGGCGGCGGCGGCCTTGACGGCGCTCGCCTCGTCGGGGGCGGGCAGCGTCGGGCTGACCGGGATGCCGTAGTGGCCGAGCAGTTCGGCGGCCTCGGCGTCGGGCAGGGTGACCCGGGCGCCGCCGGCCTGCAGCCGGGCGGCGACCGCCTCCCGGCTGCTCAGCGCCCGCTCGACCAGGGCGCGGGCAGCGTGCTCGTCGACGCCGTCCAGTTCGGGGACCCGGGCGGTCTCCTCGGCCTCGGCGCTGCGGCGGCGCCACTTCGCGTAGCGGACGGCGTCGGCCAGCGCGTGCACGGCGCGCTCGGGGGCCGGGTAGGCGGGCACTCCCCCGGCGCGCAGCCGGGCGACCAGCGCGGGCAGCGCGAGGTGGGCGAGCAGCAGCGGCTTGCCGAGTTCCCGGCCGCGGGCGGCCGCGTCCAGCAGGGCCCGGGCGATCTCCGGCTCGTCCTCGACGAGTTCGGGGGCGGCGCCGGCGCCCTGTACGCCGATCGGCGGGATGGCGACGGCGATCACCGCGTCGGTGCCCGGGTCGGCGAGCGCGGTGTCCAGGGCGATCCGGAAGTTCTCGCCGGTGGCGCCGGTGGTCAGGTCGACGGGGGTGCGGGGGCGCAGTCCGGCGCTCAGGCAGGTGTCGTAGGTGAGCAGGCCGAGCGAGTCGGAGTTCCCGACGACGGCGATCCGGTTGCCCCGCGGCAGCGGTTGTCCGGCGAGCAGTTCACCGGTGTCGAAGAGTTCGGTGATGGTGTCGACCCGGATCACGCCGGCCTGCTGGAACAGGGCGTCCACGGTGGCGTCGCGCAGCCGGGTCGCGGCCGGCTGGACGGCGTGGCCGGGCGGCAGGCTGCCGGTGTGCCGGGCGCCCTTGAGCACCACCACCGGCTTGGCGGCGGCCAGCCGGCGGGCGATCCGGGTGAACTTGCGCGGGTTGCCGAAGGACTCCAGGTAGAGCAGCACCACCTCGGTGGCGTCGTCCTCCTCCCAGTACTGCAGCAGGTCGTTGCCGGAGACGTCGGCCCGGTTGCCGACCGAGGCGAACGAGGAGACGCCCATCCCGCGCCGGTGCGCGGCCTCCAGCAGGGCCACCCCGATCGCCCCGGACTGGCAGAACACGCCGAACGGGCCGCGCTCGGGCAGCACGGGGGCCAGCGAGGCGTTCAGCCGGTGCCCGGGGTCGGTGTTGAGCAGGCCGAACGCGTTCGGGCCGATCACCCGCATGCCGGCCGCCCGGGCCTGCCGCACCAGCGCGCGCTGCTTGTCCCGCCCGTCCGGCCCGGTCTCCGCGTACCCGGCGCTCACCACCACCAGGCCCTGCACGCCGTGCGCCCCGCACTCGGCGACCGTGCCGGGGACGGACGGCTCGGGCACCGCGATCACCGCGAGGTCCACCGGCCCGGGGACGTCCAGCACCGAGCGGTGGGTCGGCACGCCCTCCAGCACGGTGCCCGGCTCGGCGCCCCGGTTCACCGCGTACACCGGGCCGTCGAAGCCGGAGCGGACGTCGCGCAGCAGCGCCCGGCCGACCGACTGCGGGTTGCGCGAGACGCCGACCACGGCGATCGAACGGGGCGTCAGCAGCCGCTGCACGGAACGGGCTTCGGCCCGGTGCTCGCGGGCGCGCATCACCGCCAGCGAGGCGGCGGTCGGCTCCAGGTCGAACTCCAGGTGCACCACGCCGTCGGCGAAGCTGCGCCGCTGGGTGTACCCGGCGTCGGTGAAGACCTTCACCATCTTCCGGTTCTCCGGCAGCACCTCGGCGGTGAACCGGCGGATGCCGCGCTCCTGCGCGACGGCGGCGATGTGCTCCAGCAGCGCGGAGGCGATGCCCCGGCCCTGGTGCGCGTCCTGCACCAGGAAGGCGACCTCGGCGTCGGTGCCGGTGGTGGACGGCATCCCGTCCTTGTCGGTCCGGTCGTAGCGGACGGTGGCGACGAACCTGTCCCGCACCACCAGCGCCAGGCCGACCCGGTTCACGTAGTCGTGCCGGGTGAAGCGGCGGACGTCCTTGTCGGACAGCTGCGGGTAGGGGGCGAAGAAGCGGAAGTACTTCGACCGGTCCGAGACCTGCTCGTAGAACTCCACCAGGCGGTCGGCGTCGTCCGCCGTGATCGGCCGGATCCGGGCCGTCCCGCCGTCCCGCAGCAGGACGTCCGCCTCCCAGTGCTGCGGGTACCCGTTGTCCGCCTGCTCGCGCTCGTGCTCCACGCCCGCCAGCGTAGTCGTCGGCGAGCCTGGTGGCGCCAGGCGTGCCGGGCACGGCACGCTGGCCCTGCGGCCGCTCCCGCGCCACCGAGCCCGCGGTGCGACGGCGTGCAACACTGGTCTAGACAACCCTGCACCACCCTGCACCACCTGAAAGGCACCTCTCATGGCTGAGCGCCGCGTCACCATCGGTTGGGCCGAGGGCCTGCACGCCCGTCCCGCCTCCATCTTCGTCAAGGCCGTCACCTCTACCGGCGTCCCGATGACCATCGCCAAGGAGGGCGGCACCCCCGTCAACGCCGGCTCCATGCTCGGCCTGCTCGCCCTCGGCGCGGGCGGCGGCGACACCGTCGTCCTGGCCGCCGACGCGGACGGCGCCGACGCCGCGCTCGACCGCGTCGCCAAGCTCGTCCAGGAGGGCCTGGACGAACTGCCCGCGGCGTAGAAGAGCACGGGCCGGCGGGAGAGCCCCGACAGGGGCTCGGGGAACGGCGAGGCCGTGGCTGCTGGCGGTTCACTGCCGTTGCGCGCATCTGCTTCCGGCTCCGTTTACTACACGCAGCAGCACGAACCTCCGATGGGCTCCGGCCGTCAGCAGCACGGGCTCGCCGTTCCCCGAGCCCCTGAATACGCGACTCCTTGCTCAGCTGCCCGCGAGCGCCCACCCCGCCGCCTCGCGGCGGGCTCCCGGGAGGAGCAGCGGGACGCCCAGGAGCAGCGCGGCGCCGACGAAGTAGGGGGCGCGGGGGCCCCACTGCTGGGCGAGGACGCCGGCGAGGGCGGCGCCCGCCGCGCCGGCGGCGCTGAAGACGAGCTGGTAGGCCATGGCGACCCGGCCCAGTAGGCGGGAGGGGACCTGGGCCTGCCGGAGGGTCAGTCCGCCGATCATCCAGGCGAATTCGGTGAGGCCGTAGGCGGCGACGCCGAGGCCCGCGACCGCGGGGGCGGGGGCGAGCGCCACCAGCAGCGCGCAGGCCGCCGAGCCGAGCGCTCCGGCGACCATGGTGGTGCGGACGCCCCAGTGCCGCAGCAGTCGCGGGGTGAGGGCGCTGCCGAGCAGGCCGCCGACGGCGAAGGCGGCGATCAGTAGGGCGAAGCCGGTGGGGCCGAGGTGCTGGACGCGGCCGGTGTAGAGGACCAGGACGGCGATCAGTCCGGAGGAGACCGCGCCCGAGAGGCCGCCGGCCAGGCAGAGCCGGAATAGGACGGGGCGGTCGCGCAGCCAGCGCAGCGCCTCGGTGACCTGCCGCCCCATCGGGGCCGGCCCGGCGGCGTCCGGTGCCGGGCCGGGGCGGAAGTCTCCGCGCAGCAGCAGGACCAGGGCGGCCGCGCCGGCGAAGGAGAGGCTGTCGACGGCGAACGGGAGCGCCGCGGCCAGGGCGAACAGCACCGCGCCGAGCGGGGTGCCCAGCAGGGTGTCGCTGATCAGGGCGCCGGCCTGCATCCGGGCGTTGGCCCGGGCCCGTCCCTCGGGCGGGACCAGGGTGGGGACCATGCCGGCCCAGCCGGCGCTGTAGAGGACCTCGCCGGTGCCGAGCAGCAGTGCGGCCAGGACCAGCCAGCCGATCCGGGCCGTCCCGGTGGCGACCGCGACGGCGAGCGCGCCGACCACGAGGGCGCGGGCGGCGTCGGCCCGGAAGAGCATGCGGCGGCGGTCGAACCGGTCGGCCCAGGCCCCGGCGGGGAGGGCGAGCAGCAGCGAGGGCAGCTGGCCGGCCAGGGCGACCAGGGCGATCAGCCGGGCGTCGTCGGTGAGGCGGACGGCGAGCAGCGGGAGGGCGACGAAGCGCATGCCGCTGCCGAGGCTGGATATGGTGACGGACGCCCAGAGGACGGGGAAGCCGCGGGAGAACATGAACAAAAATATCGTTCACGTTTTCCCGTCGCGTCAAGACACCCGCCCGCCCGGCACCGTACGAGGAGAGTGAGCCCGCCGTGTCCCCCCTGGTCCGCGAGCCCCAGCAGCAGCGCAGCCGCGAGAAGTTCGCCCGCATCCTGGCCACCGCCGCCCGGCTGCTGGACACCGTGCCGTTCGACCAGCTCAGCACCAAGCAGATCGCGGCCGAGGCCGGGATGTCCGTCGGGGCGCTGTACCGGTTCTTCCCGGACAAGGAGGCGGTGCTGGAGACGCTGGAGCGCAGCTGGATGGAGGGCGACCTGCGGTTGCTGGCCGCCGTCACCGACCCGGCGGCGGTGGCCGCCTGCGCGTCGTCCGAGCGGTTCCTCGCCCGGGTGGTCGAGGCGTACGCGGACCGGTTCCGGACCCTGCCCGGCTACCGGCACGTGTGGTTCCACGTGGCGAAGGTCCCCGCGCTGGCGAGCGAGGGGGACGAGGTGGACCGGCGGATCGTCGAGCGCCTGCACGAGGTGCTGGTGGCCTCGTACCGGCTGGCCGACACGGCCGAGACCCGCCGTCGGACGGGCCTGGCCGTGTCGGTGGCCGTGCGGATGCTCGGCATGGCGTTCCAGGAGGACCCGCAGGGCGACCCGGAGATCCTGGCGGACACCGCGCTGATGATGGACCGGTACCTCTTCGCGCCGGCCCGCCCCGCCGCCGGCTGACGCCGCGTCAGCCCTTCACGCAGATCACCTGCTTGAGGTGCGCGACCACCTCGACCAGGTCCCGCTGCTGCTCGATGACCTTCTCGATCGACTTGTAGGCGCCGGGGATCTCGTCGACCACGCCGGAGTCCTTGCGGCACTCGACGCCCGCCGTCTGCGCGACCAGGTCCTCCGTGGTGAAGCGCTTCTTGGCGGCGTTGCGGCTCATCTTCCGGCCCGCGCCGTGCGAGGCCGAGTTGAACGAGTCCGCGTTGCCCAGGCCCTTCACGATGTACGAGCCGGTGCCCATCGAGCCCGGGATGATGCCGTACTCGCCGGAGCCGGCCCGGATCGCGCCCTTGCGGGTGACCAGCAGGTCGACGCCGTCGTAGCGCTCCTCCGCCACGTAGTTGTGGTGGCAGGAGATCATCTCGCCGAACACGGCCTTGGCCTTGGGCAGTTCGCGGCGGACCGCGTCCTGGAACAGGGCCATCATCAGCGCCCGGTTGTGCTTGGCGTACTCCTGCGCCCAGAACAGGTCCGAGCGGTAGGCGGCCATCTGCGGGGTGTCCGAGATGAAGACCGCCAGGTCCCGGTCGATCAGGCCCTGGTTGTGCGGCAGCGCCTGGGCGATCGACATGTGGTGCTCGGCGAGCTCCTTGCCGATGTTGCGCGAACCGGAGTGCAGCATCAGCCAGACCGCGCCCTCGTCGTCCAGGCAGAGCTCGATGAAGTGGTTGCCGCCGCCGAGCGTCGCCATCTGCTGGGCGGCCCGCTCGCGCCGCCAGCGCACGTCGGGCGCGATGCCGTCGAAGCGCTGCCAGAAGTCGCCCCAGCCGGCGGTGGGCAGGCCGTGCAGCTTGCCCGGGTCGACCGGGTCGGCGTGCAGGCCGCGGCCGACCGGGATGGCCCGCTCGATCCGGTGGCGCAGGTGCGACAGGTCGTCGGGCAGGTCCTTCGCGGTGAGCGAGGACTTCACGGCCGTCATCCCGCAGCCGATGTCGACGCCGACCGCGGCCGGGCAGACCGCGCCCTTCATCGCGATGACGGAGCCGACCGTCGCGCCCTTGCCCAGGTGGACGTCCGGCATCACGGCGAGGCCGTGCAGCCAGGGCAGCGTGCTGATGTTGCGCAGCTGCTGCATCGCCTGGCCCTCGACGGTGGCCGGGTCGGTCCACATCCGGATCGGGACGCGGACGCCGGGTACCTCGGTGTACGACATGGGGGTTCGACCTCCTGGGTCGGGTGGGTTCGCGGTGCCGCGCGAAGGGGCCCGGGGCGGCGGCGGGGAAGATCGGGGGCGGCCCGGCGTGCCGGGACCGCGGGCAGCGGACGGGCGCTGCGCCGGAGACTGCTCAGGCGGTGCGGAGGGGACGACGGAAGGGCAGCCTCGGGGAGCGTCGTCGTGGCTCGACCCGCATGGTGACCGCCTCCTTCCGCGTGCGTCCGACCGCGCGTCCGTCGCCCGGTCGGGGATATCTACCCACGCCGCACCGGCGGCGCGCAAGGCATTAAAGCGGCCCGGGAACACGGCCCGGAAACGCCGAGGGCCCGGCGGGGCTGACGCCCCGTCGGACCCTCGCGCGGGAGCGGTCAGGCGATGACCGTGACGTCCCCGATGCCGAGCGCCTTCACCGGCTCGGCGATCACCGAGGCGTCGCCGACCAGCACGGTGACCAGCCGGTCCGGCGGGAAGGCGGCGACCACGGCGCGGGTGGCGGCCGCGGTGTCCAGCTCGGCCAACTGCCGGTAGAAGTCCGCCTGGTAGGTGTCCGGGAGGTACTGCTCGACCTGGTCCGCCAGGGTCGCGGCGACCGAGCCGGCCGTCTCGAACTTCAGCGGGGCGACGCCGACCAGGAACTGCACGGCCTCCTCCCGCTCGGCGTCGGTCAGGCCGCCCTCGGCCAGCGTGCGCAGGATGGTCCAGGTGTCCTGCAGCGCGGGCGCGGTGGACCCGGTGTCCACCGAACCGCTGATCGCCAGCAGCCCGCGGCCGGAGCCGTCGGCGGCCGAGCGCAGCGCCTGGGCGAACGCCCGCACGCCGTAGGTGTAGCCCTTCTCCTCGCGCAGCACCCGGTCGAGCCGGGAGGTGAGGGTGCCGCCGAGGCAGTAGGTGCCGAGCACCTGCGCGGCCCACGCCGGGTCGTGCCGGTCCGGGCCGATCCGGCCGATCAGCAGCTGGGTCTGGACCGAGCCGGGCCGGTCCACGATGATCACCCGGCCGGTGTCGTCCCCGGCCACCGGGCCGTGCACGGCCGGCGCCTTGCCGTCCGCGCTCCACCGGCCCAGGGTCGACTCCAGCAGCGCGGCCAGGTCGACGCCGGTGAGGTCGCCGACCACCACGGCGGTGGCGGTGGACGGGCGCAGGTGGGCCTCGTAGAACGCCTCGACCGCGTCCCGGTCGATCCGCTTGACGGTGTCGTTGGAGCCCGCGCGCGGCCGCGACAGCCGGTCGTCGGCCGGGAACAGCGCCGCGTACAGCGCCTTGGCGGCCCGGCGGGCCGGGTTGGCCTGCTCGTGGACGATCTCGTCGAGGCGGTTGGCGACCAGCCGCTCGATCTCGTCGGCGGGCAGCGCGGGGGCCCGCAGCGCGTCGCCGAGCAGGGTCAGGCCGCGCTCCAGGCGGGAGGCCGGGACCTCCAGCGAGACCCGGATCGCCGGGTGGTCGGCGTGCGCGTCCAGGGTGGCGCCGGCTCGCTCCAGCTCGCCCGCGAACTCCTCGGCGCTGAGCGTGTCGGTGCCCTCGGACAGCGCCCGGGCCAGGATCGAGGCGACGCCGTCCAGGCCCTCGGGCTCGGCGGCCAGCGGCGCGTCCAGCACCACGTCGACGGCGACCAGCTGCTGGCCGGGGCGGTGGCAGTGCAGCACCGTCAGGCCGTTGGCCAGGGTGAGCCGCTCGGGGGCCGGGAACGCCCACGGGGTGGGGGTGCCGGGCCGGGGCTGCGGGTGGAACTCCATCGCGGGGGTGTAGTCGCTCACGCCGCCGCCTCCTCGTCGCTGTCGTTGCTGTCGGTGCTCTCGTCGTCACCGGTCGGCTCGTACACCAGCACGGCCCGGTTGTCGGGGCGCAGCCGCGCGGCGGCGACGGCCCGGACCTCCTCGGCGGTGACGTCGAGGACCTTCGGCAGGGCGCTGTTGACCAGCTTCGGGTCGCCGAACAGGACGGCGTAGCGGCACAGTTCGTCGGCCCGGCCGGCCACCGTGGTGAGCCGGTCCAGCCACTCGCGCTCGATCTGCGCCTGGGCGCGCTCCAGTTCCTCGACGGTGGGGCCCTCGGCGGCGAAGCGGGACAGCTCCTCGTCGACGGCGGCCTCGATCTGCTCCAGGGTGGCCTCGCCGCCGGCCTTGACGTCCAGCCAGCCGAGCGAGGGCGCGCCGGCCAGCCGCAGCAGGCCGAAGCCGGCCGCGACGGCGGTGCGGTCGCGGCGCACCAGCCGGTTGTACAGGCGGGAGGACTCGCCGCTGCCGAGGATGGTGAGCGCCAGGTCGGCGGCGTCGGCCTCGCGGGTGCCGTCGTGCGGGAGCCGGTAGGCGGCCATCAGCGCGCGGGAGGGGACGTCCTCGCGGACCAGTTCGCGGACCTCGGCGCCGATGGTCTCCGGCAGGGCGCCGTCGCGCGGCGGCTGCTTGCCGTCGTGGGCCGGGATCGAGCCGAAGTACTTCTCCACCCAGGCGACGGTCTGCTCCGGGTCGACGTCGCCGACGATCGCCAGCACCGCGTTGTTGGGCGCGTAGTAGGTGCGGAAGAACGTCCGGGCGTCCTCCAGCGTGGCGGCGTCCAGGTCGGCCATCGAGCCGATCGGGGTGTGGTGGTAGGGGTGGCCGTCGGGGAAGGACAGCGCGGTGAGCTTCTCGAACGCGGTGCCGTAGGGCACGTTGTCGTAGCGCTGGCGGCGCTCGTTCTTCACCACGTCGCGCTGGTTCTCCATGGACGTCTCGTCCAGCGCGGCCAGCAGCGAGCCCATCCGGTCGGCCTCCAACCAGAGCGCGAGCTCCAGTTGGTGGGCGGGCATGGTCTCGAAGTAGTTGGTGCGCTCGAAGCTGGTGGTGCCGTTGAGCGAACCGCCGGCGCCCTGGACCAGTTCGAAGTGCCCGTTGTTGGAGACGTTGGCCGAGCCCTGGAACATCAGGTGCTCGAAGAGGTGGGCGAGGCCGGTGCGCCCCTTGACCTCGTGCCGGGAGCCCACGTCGTACCAGAGGCAGACGGCGGCGACCGGGGTGAGGTGGTCCTCGGAGAGCACCACCCGCAGGCCGTTGGCCAGGCGGTGTTCGGTGATGGCGAGGCCGCTTGCGGGCACGGGGTTGGCCATGCGGGGTCCTTCCCGTCGTCGGTTCCGGAGTGTCCGGGCCGGGGGCGTGTGACGTCCCCCATTGTGGTGCAACGCCCGGCGCCGCCGTCAGGTGTCCGGCCGCGGGGCGCGTTCGCCAGCGGCGGAAGCGGCCCGGGTGACGGGTGGTGTCCCACCGAGGGTCCACAATGGGGGGCGTTCGTGCCCGCGTCCGACCACCCCCATGTCCCGCATGTACCGCAAGGGAGCCCCGCAGCGATGGCCCGCCGCAGTTCGCCCACCCCGCCGCCCGGTGACTTCGAGGAGCGGATCCTCGACGTCGATGTCGTGGACGAGATGCAGGGCTCGTTCCTGGAGTACGCCTACTCGGTGATCTACTCCCGGGCCCTGCCGGACGCCCGGGACGGCCTCAAGCCGGTGCACCGCCGGATCCTCTACCAGGCCAACGAGATGGGCCTGCGCCCGGAGCGCGGCCACGTCAAGTGCGCGCGCCTGGTCGGCGAGGTGATGGGCCGGCTGCACCCGCACGGCGACGCCTCGATCTACGACGCCGTGGTGCGCCTGGCGCAGCCGTTCTCGATGCGGCTGCCGCTGATCGACGGCCACGGCAACTTCGGTTCGCTCGGCAACGACGACCCGCCGGCCGCGATGCGCTACACCGAGTCCCGGCTGACCGCCGCCGCGATGTCGCTGGTGGAGTCCATCCACGAGGACACCGTCGACTTCGGCCCGAACTACGACGGCTCCGAGCAGGAGCCCCAGGTGCTCCCCTCGGCGTTCCCGAACCTGCTGGTCAACGGCGCCACCGGGATCGCGGTCGGCATGGCCACCAACATGCCGCCGCACAACCTGGCCGAGGTGGTGGCCGCCGCCCGGCACCTGATCAAGCACCCGGCGGCGGACCTGGACACCCTGATGCGGTTCGTCCCCGGCCCCGACCTGCCCACCGGCGGCCGGATCGTCGGCCTCTCCGGCATCCGGGACGCCTACCAGTCCGGCCGCGGCACCTTCAAGATCCGCGCGACCACCTCGATCGAGAACGTCACCGCCCGCCGCAAGGGCATCGTGGTCACCGAACTGCCGTACACGGTCGGCCCCGAGAAGGTGATCGGCAAGATCAAGGACCTGGTCAACGCGAAGAAGCTCCAGGGCATCGCCGACGTCAAGGACCTCACCGACCGCGAGCACGGCCTGCGCCTGGTCATCGAGGTGAAGAACGGCTTCGTCCCCGAGGCGCTGCTGGAGCAGCTGTACAAGCTGACGCCGATGGAGGAGACCTTCGGCATCAACAACGTCGCGCTGGTCGACGGGCAGCCGCTGACGCTGGGCCTCAAGGAGCTGCTGGAGGTCTACGTCGACCACCGCTTCACGGTGGTCAAGCGGCGCAGCGACTTCCGCCGCCGCAAGCGCCAGGACCGGCTGCACCTGGTCGAGGGCCTGCTGGTCGCGCTCGTCGACATCGACGAGGTGATCGCGATCATCCGCAGCAGCGACGACGCCGGCCAAGCCAAGGACCGGCTGATGGAGCGCTTCGGCATCTCCGAGATCCAGACCGCGTACATCCTGGACACCCCGCTGCGCCGACTCACCCGCTTCGACCGGGTCGAACTGGAGGCCGAGCAGGCCAAGCTGCTCAAGGAGATCGCCGAACTGACCGAGATCCTGGAGTCGGACACCAAGCTGCGCTCCGTGGTCTCCTCCGAACTCGGCGCCGTCGCCAAGCAGTTCGGCACCGAGCGGCGCACCGTGCTGCTGGAGGCCGGCTCGGTGCCGTCCGCCGCGCTGGCGGTGCCGCTGGAGGTCGCCGACGACCCGTGCCGGGTGCTGCTGTCCTCCACCGGGCTGCTGGCCCGCACCTTCGACCTGGAGCCGGTCACCGAGGAGTCGGCGGCCCGCGCCAAGCACGACGTGCTGGCCTCCGCCGTCCCGGCCACCGCCCGCGGCGACGTCGGCCTGGTCACCACGGCCGGCCGGGTGCTGCGGCTGCCGGTGATCGACCTGCCCGCGCTGCCCCCGGGCACCACGGCGCTGTCCGGCGGCGCGGCGGTCTCCGAGTTCCTCCGGCTGGAGGCCGACGAGCGGCCGATCGCGCTGACCACGCTGGACGAGTCCTCGCCCGGCCTGGCGCTCGGCACCGTGCAGGGCGTGGTCAAGCGGGTGGTGCCCGAATGGCCCGCCAACAAGGACGAGTTCGAGGTGATCGCGCTCAAGGACGGGGACGCCGTGGTCGGCGCGGTCGAACTGCGCACCGGCGAGGAGGACCTGGTCTTCATCGCCTCCGACGCCCAGCTGCTGCGCTACCCGGCGAACCAGGTCCGCCCGCAGGGCCGCCCGGCCGGCGGCATGGCGGGCATCAAGCTGTCCGACGGCGCGAAGGTGCTCTCCTTCACCGCGGTCGACCCGGCGCAGGACGCGGTGGTGCTGTCGGTCGCGACCGCCTCCGGCACGCTGGCCGGCGAGGAGCAGACCAGCTGGAAGCTCACCCCGTTCGACCAGTACCCGCGCAAGGGCCGGGCCACCGGCGGCGTCCGCTGCCAGCGCTTCCTGCGCGGCGAGGACGGCCTGGCCTTCGCCTGGGCCGGCCCGCTGCCCGCCCTCGGCACCAGCAGCACCGGCCAGCCCGTCGCCCTCCCCGAGCGCGACCCGCGCCGGGACGGCTCCGGCACCCCGGTGCCGTCCCCGGTCGCCGCGGTCGGCAGCCGGATGTAGCACGGCGGCGGAGCGCCGACGCGTGAGGGGCGGGCACCCGGTGGGTGCCCGCCCCTCACGCGTCGATGCGGACTCAGCGGTACGTCGCCGGGTACTGCCCCGGCGGCTGCGCGCCGGGCGGGTACGGGCCGGGGGCCTGCTGACCGGACGGCTGCGCGCCGGGCGGGTACGGGCCGGGGGCCTGCTGACCGGACGGGTACGGGCCGGGCGAGTACGGGCCGGGGGCCTGCTGACCGGACGGGTACGGGCCGGGCGAGTACGGGCCGGGGGCCTGCTGGCCCGCCGGGTACTGCCCCGGTACCTGCTGCCCCTCCGCCTGCTGCCCGGGGCGTTCTATCCGCTTCGTCGACAGCACGAAATCGCTGCTGCCGTCGTAAAAGAAGACGTGCAGGCCGTACTGGGCGGCGATCCCGACGGCCGGCTCCGGCAGGGCGCCCCGGTAGTCCTTCCCGAGCACCTGGAAGTTCTGGGTGCCCACCCCCCAACGCAGGTAGGCCCAGCCGCGGAAGGCGTACCAGCGACCCGGGCCACGGGCGAACGCCCCGGCCGCGGTGCGGCAGATCTCCGCCAGCCTGGCCTCCCAGCGCCGCTGGTCGTTGGTCCACTCCCGGACGAACCGGGTCGGGCCGACGAAGCGGCGCAGCGGGCGCACCAGCAACTGCACCCAGCCGAGCAGGAACCAGCCGCGTCCCTCGCCGATCTCGTTGAGTTCGTAGAAGACCGTCCGGAACGGGATCCACACCACCAGCGTGATCGCCAGCTCCGCCGGGATCAGCACCCACTGCAGGACGGACCACAGCAGCAGCCCGAAGCGCGAGCGCCGCTTCATCTGCCGGGGCGTTGTCGACGTCACCTGCGGCACACCGTTCATCAGCCACCCCCACCAGGCAGGCAGAACCTCAAGACTCCCCCAAAAGAACGTCAACTGCCAGCAATTGGGCTCAGCATAGCCCGGCCGCGACCGGCTCTCCGTGGGCGTACCACCGCGCCCGGGAGGGCCGTCCGGACGTAGGGTGGGCCGGGTGAGCACCTGTACGACGCTGTCGCGCGAACTGACCGAACCGCTGAGCGCCACCGCGGCCACCGCCACCACCTGGCTGCTGCTCGAACAGTCCGGCCCCTGGGGCGCGCAGGCGCTGACCGGGAGCCACCTCGACGCCGGGCTCGGCGCCGCGCTGGACCGGGCCGCCGCGGGCACCGGCGTCCGGATCGCCCTGGTCCGCCGCCCCGGGCGGCACGCCGACACCGACACCACCGCCCGGCACGAGGTGCTGCTCGCCCACACCTCCCCCGCCGACCCGTGGGTCCGCCGCGGGCACGTCGGCTCCCCCGCCGAACTGCTCGGCCTGGACTTCGCCGCCCTCGGCGCGGGCGACCACGGCTCCTTCGGCGCCCCGCACGTCGGCGGCCCGATCGCCCTGGTGTGCACCAACGGCCGCCGGGACCGCTGCTGCGCGCTGCTCGGCCGCCCGCTGGCCGCCGAGATCGCCGCGGCCGGGCACAGCGAGGTCTGGGAGGTCACCCACCTCGGCGGGCACCGCTTCTCCCCCACCATGCTGGTGCTGCCGCACGGCTACGCGTACGGGCGGCTCACCCCCGAGTCGGCGAAGGAGGTGCTGGCGGCGACGGCCGCCGGCCACACCGTCCCCGCACACTCCCGCGGCCGCTCCTACTGGCCGCGCCCGGCGCAGGCCGCCGAGCAGGCCGTCCGCGAGCTGACCGGCGAGTGCGCCGCCGACGCCCTGACGCTGCACCAGCACCCCGGCGGCTCGCCCTGGACGGTCGACGTCCGGCACGCCGACGGCCGCCGCTGGCGGGCCGTCGTCGCCGAGTCCGCGAGCGAGCCGCCGCGCCCCGAGAGCTGCGGCAAGGCCCCGGGCACCCCGTCCCGGATGGACGTGGTGGAATTCTCGCCGCGGACCCGCTGAGCGGTCCGGACGGCCCCGGACGCGCCGGAGGGCCGCGACGGGGGCGGTGACCCACCCGCCCGTCGCGGCCCTCCGGCGGGTCTGCCCCCGTGCTAGGCCGCGCCCGCGCCCGTCAGGGCCCGCACCTCCAGCTCGGCGAAGCCGTCCTCGTCCGGCCGTTCCCGGTCGGTGACGGTGCCCAGCCACCCGGCCAGGAAGCCGAGCGGGATGGAGACCAGCCCCGGGTTCTCCAGCGGGAACCAGTGGAAGTCGACGCCGGGCAGCACCGAGGTCCTCGCGCCGGAGACGACCGGCGAGAACAGCACCAGCACCACCGCCGGGACGAGGCCGCCGTACACCGACCAGACCGCGCCGCGGGTGGTGAACCGCTTCCAGAACAGCGAGTACAGCAGGGTCGGCAGGTTCGCCGAGGCGGCCACCGCGAAGGCCAGGCCGACCAGGAACGCGACGTTGAGCTTCTGCGCGAACAGGCTGAGCACGATCGCCAGCCCGCCGATCACCACGGCGGAGATCCGGGCCGCGATGACCTCCTCGCGCTCGGAGACCTGCCGTTCCTCGGGCCGCCGCCAGGCCCGCGCGTACAGGTCGTGGGCGAAGGCCGCGGAGGAGGCCAGGGTGAGGCCCGCGACCACGGCGAGGATGGTGGCGAAGGCGATCGCCGAGATCACCGCGAACAACAGCAGGCCCCAGGTCGAGCCCGCCCCGCCGCCGAGGTCCAGGGCGAGCAGCGGGACGGCCGTGTTGCCCGCGGGGTTCGCCGCCCTGACCGACTTCGCGCCGACCACCGCGCCGGCCCCGAGGCCGAGCACGATCGCCATCAGGTAGAAGCAGCCGATCAGGCCGATCGCCCACATCGTGGAGCGCCGCGCGGCCCGCGCGGTGGGCACGGTGTAGAAGCGGCTGAGGATGTGCGGCAGGCCCGCGGTGCCGAGCACCAGCGCCAGGCCGAGGCTGAAGAAGTCGAGCCGACTGGTCAGGCTGGAGCCGTACTTCAGGCCGGGCTGCAGGTACCGGTCGCCGACGCCGCTGTGCTGCGCGGCGGTGCGCATCAGCGCGCCGAGGTCGCCGTGGAAGCGGGCCAGCACCAGCACCGTGAGCAGCACCGAGCCGGCGATCAGCAGGAACGCCTTGACGATCTGGATCCAGGTGGTGGCGCGCATCCCGCCGACCGTCACGTAGACGATCATCAGGCCGCCGACGCCGACGATGGTCCAGCCCTTGGCGGCGCCGCTGTCGGTGCCGAGCAGCAGCGCGACCAGGCTGCCCGCGCCGACCATCTGCGCGATCAGGTACATCAGGGTGACGACCATCGACGCCAGGCCGGCCGCGGCGCGCACCGGGCGCTGGCGCATCCGCAGCGCCAGCACGTCGGCCAGGGTGTAGCGGCCGGCGTTGCGGACGAGTTCGGAGACCAGCATCAGCACGACCAGCCAGGCGACCAGGAAGCCGATGCTGTAGAGCACGCCGTCGTAGCCGTAGAGCGCGATCAGGCCGGTGACGCCGAGGAAGGAGGCGGCCGAGAGGTAGTCGCCGGAGAGGGCGAAGCCGTTCTGCAGCGGCGAGAAGTCGCGGCCGCCGGCGTAGAAGTCCTCCGCGGCGTGGCCGCGGCGGCCGACCCAGACGGTGATGGTCAGGGTGACGGCGACGACGACGGCGAACAGCGCGATCGCGAGGCCGTGGCTGGGGTGTGGGGTCATCGCAGTTGGTCCTGGGTGTCCCAGCGCAGTTCGAGGGCTGCTCGGTCGCGCTTGGTGCGGGCGTTGCGGGCGTAGAGCCAGGTGAGGACGAAGGTCGAGGCGAACTGGCCGAGGCCGAGCAGCCAGGCCAGGTTGAGCGGCCCGGCGATCCGTCGGCACATCAGGTCCGGCACGAACGCCTGGGCCGCGACGAACAGCAGGTACCAGGACAGGAACCCGGCGCTGGCCGGGAACACGAACGAGCGGTAGCCGCTCCTGATCTCCTGGAAGGCGTCACTGTCCTGGACGCTCCGGTAGACCTCCCGCCCGGCCCGTTCCTCCGGCGGCGCCGGCTCCGCGGTCCGCCGCTGCGCCACCACCCGGGGACGGGAGGCGGCCGCGGCCCACCAGTCGACTCTCTCCTGCTGTGCCACAGCCGACACCTCATCATTTCGGTCACTACGACCGAACCATGATGGACCGTCATAAACCACACGGCGCAACCCGCGAAGATACGTTCACCCGAACCAGCTACGGGAAGGTAGGTTCACGAACCGTCGGAAATTCCATGCCTGAAGGCGTACGCCACGGCCTGCGCGCGGTCCCGTACCGCTGTCTTGGCGAAAAGGTTGTTGATATGCGTTTTCACCGTCGCGGGGCTGACGAACAACCTTTCCGCGATCTCCGCGTTGGACAGTCCGGCGGCGATCAGCGCCAGCACCTCGGCCTCCCGCTGGGTCAACCCGTCGGGCAGCGCAGGGCGTTGGGCGGCCTTCGGCCCGATCCCCGGGCCGGGGGCGGCGGGCGCCGGGCCCGACAGCCGTTCCAGCAGCCGCAGTTGGACCTGCGGGGAGAGCCCGGCCGCGCCCGAGCGGACGTCGGCGACGGCCCGGGCGATCTCCTCCGCGCCGGCGTCCTTGGTCAGGAAGCCGCGCGCCCCGGCCTGCAGCGCGGAGAACAGCGAGTCGTCGTCGGCGTAGGTGGTGAGCACCACCACCTCGGTGCCGGGGTGCCCGGCGCGGATCCGGCGGGTGGCCTCCACCCCGTCGCAGCGCGGCATCCGCAGGTCCATCAGCACCACGTCGGGGGCGTGTTCGGCGACCAGCCGCAGCGCCTCCTCGCCGTCCGGCGCGGAGCCGACCACGGTGATGCCCGGCAGCAGGCCGAGCAGCATCACGATCCCCTCCCGCACCACGGTCTGGTCGTCGGCGACCACCACCCGGATCGGTCCGTCCGTCACGCCGGCACCCGCAGCAGCACGCGCCACCCTCCCTCGTCGGGGCCCGCCAGCAGTTCGCCGCCGAGCAGTTCCGCGCGCTCGCGCATCCCGAGCAGACCGTACCCGCTCCCGCTGTCCCCCAGCACGGGGTGCGCCCCGCGCGGGGCCGCGGAGTTGCGCACCCGCAGCTCCACCTCCTGCTCCCGGTAGGCGAGCCGGACGTCCACCCGGCCGCCGGGGGCGTGCTTGCGGGCGTTGGTCAGCGCCTCCTGGGCGACCCGGCGCACCGCCAGCCCGGCCTCGGCGGGCAGCGGCCGCGGGACGCCGTCGACGGTCAGTTCGGCCCCGGCCCCGGCGGTCAGCTCGGCCACGAACTCGGCGACGGGGGTGAACTCGCCGCGCAGCGCGGACAGCGCCTGCCGGGTCTCGGCCAGGCCGTCCTGCGCCATCCGCCGGGCGGCGACCACCCGTTCGCGGACCTCGGCCCGCTCGGCCCCGGCGTCCAGCATCAGCCGGGCCGCCTCCAGGTGCACCAGTTGCGCGGACAGGCTGTGCGCGAGCACGTCGTGGATCTCCCGGGCGATCCTGGCCCGTTCGGCGAGCGCCGCGCTCTCCGCCCGCGCGGCCTGCGCGGCCCGTTCCTGGGCGAGCAGGGCGCGCTGCGCGGAGCGGGCCTGGCCGTCCAGCCGCAGCAGGTAGCCGAGCAGGCCCATGCCGCCCGCGACGGCCAGCATGGCCAGCAGCGAGTCGTGCGAACCGAGGCCGTAACTCGCGATCGCCGCACCGGCGGTGGCCAGTCCGGCGGCCAGCGGCAGCCGGATCACCGCGAGCACCGCGAGCCCGCACCAGATCACCGAGGCCAGGGTGTCGGCCCCGCCCCCGTGGGCCAGTCCGGCGGTCGCCAGCAGTCCGGCGGCGCAGCCCAGCGCGGGCCACAGCCGCCGGGCCCTGCAGGCGAGGTACCAGCCGGTGAACAGGCCGGCCGCGGCCGTGATCCAGCCGATCGGCGGCAGCAACCGCCAGCCGGAGTACCGGTGTTCGGCGAAGGTGCCGAACACCACGGCGCCCAGCATCGCGGTCCGGCCGAAGAGGGCCAGCGTGATCCGGGCCCGCGAGCTGCGTTCCCTGATCGGGACGTCCCCGGCGGGCCACCGGGTCCAGCGTTCCAGTGTGCTCACCGGACGATCCTCTCAACAGCGGTGCCGCCGGACTCGGTCGGAGTCCGGCGGCGCCTTCGTGACGTACCGTCAGGCGGCCAGGGCGTGCCCGCCGTCCAGCTGCCGGGCCCGCCACTGGACGGCCACCGAGCGGACCAGCAGCAGCAGGCCGAGCGAGAGCAGCAGCACGCTGCCGGACTGGTGGACGTGCAGCGCGGCGCCCACGCCGAACCAGGCGGCCCGGACCAGGAGCGCGCCGACCCAGGCGAACGCGGTGGCGGTGGTGCCCCGGCTCCACAGCGAGCCGTCGGCCTCGCGCCAGATCCGCACCGTCCAGCCCCAGACGCAGCCCATCCCGGCGGTGGTGAGCAGCGAGCCCGCCACCAGCAGGACGGAGGCGGCCCGGTGGTCCGGGTCGATCAGCACCGGGTCGCGGAGCGCGACGGCGGCGAGCACCAGCGGGATCAGCCAGAAGCGGCGCTCGGTGTCCAGCCGGCGGGCCCGCAACTGCCGGCCCACCACCAGGACGATCACGGCGACGGCGATCAGGACATCGGACAGGGCGGTCATCTCAGTGCCTCCAGGCGGGGTGTTCTCGACACCCGGAACGCTACGGAGGACGGGCCGCCGGGTCCTCGGAGCGCGGGTTGATCCCGCACGCGGAAGGGCTCTCCACCCCAGGGTGGAGAGCCCTTCCGCACCGGCTCGCTCAGGCGTCGATCCGGGACCGGTCCAGGGTGGCCGCCGAGTCGACGATGAACTCGCGCCGCGGCGCGACGTCGTTGCCCATCAGCAGGTCGAAGGTCTTCTCCGCGGACTCCAGGTCGCCCAGGTTGATCCGGCGCAGGATCCGGAACCGCGGGTCCATGGTGGTCTCGGCCAGCTGGTCGGCGTCCATCTCGCCGAGGCCCTTGTAGCGCTGGATCGGGTCCTTCCAGCGCAGTCCCTTGCCCTGGAACTGCAGCAGCGTGCGCCGCAGTTCGGCGTCGGAGTAGGTGTAGTGGTACTTCTCCTGGCCGCGCTTGGGGTTGGTCAGCTCGATCCGGTGCAGCGGCGGCACCGCGGCGAACACCCGGCCCTGCTCGACCATCGGCCGCATGTAGCGGTGGAACAGCGTCAGCAGCAGGGTGCGGATGTGCGAGCCGTCGACGTCGGCGTCGGCCATGAAGATGACCTTGCCGTAGCGGGCCTGGTCGATGTCGAACGTCCGGCCCGAGCCCGCTCCTATCACCTGGATGATCGAGGCGCACTCGGCGTTCTTGAGCATGTCGCTCACGGACGCCTTCTGGACGTTCAGGATCTTGCCGCGGATCGGCAGCAGCGCCTGGAACTCCGAGTTGCGGGCCAGCTTGGCGGTGCCGAGCGCGGAGTCGCCCTCGACGATGAACAGCTCGCTGCGGTCCACGTCGTCGCTGCGGCAGTCGGCCAGCTTGGCGGGCAGCGAGGAGGTCTCCAGCGCGGTCTTGCGGCGCTGCGCCTCCTTGTGCTGCCGGGCCGCGACCCGGGTCCGGGCGGCCGCGACGACCTTCTCCAGCACCGCCCGGGCCTGCAGCTTCTCGTCCTTCTTGGCGGAGGTCAGGAACGCCTTCAGCTCCTTGGCGACCACCGCCGCGACGATCCGGTTGGCCGCCGAGGTGCCGAGCACCTCCTTGGTCTGCCCCTCGAACTGCGGCTCGGCCAGCCGGACGGTGATGACCGCGGTCAGGCCCTCCTGGGCGTCGTCCTTGGTGATGTCGTCCTCGGCGACCCGGAGCAGCTTGGCGGCCCGCAGCGCCTCGTTGACGGTCTTGGCGAGCTGTCGCTCGAAGCCGGTGACGTGGGTGCCGCCCTTGGGGGTGGAGATGATGTTGACGAAGGAGCGCTGGGTGGTGTCGTAGCCGGCGCCCCAGCGCAGCGCGATGTCCACCCCGAGCTCGCGGGTGACCTCGGTGGGGGTCATGTGCCCGAGCTCGTCGAGCACCGGGACGGTCTCCTTGAAGGTGCCCTCGCCGCGCAGCCGCAGCACGTCGGAGATCGGGCGGTCGGGGGCCAGGAACTCGCAGAACTCGCTGATCCCGCCGTCGTACCGGAAGGTCTCCTCGGCGACCTGCTCGCTCTCGGTGAGCCGCTCGTCGCGCACCACGATGGTCAGGCCGGGGACCAGGAAGGCGGTCTGCCGGGCCCGGCTGTGCAGCGACTCCAGCGAGAGCCGGGCGTCCTTGAGGAAGATCTGCCGGTCCGCCCAGTAGCGGATCCGGGTGCCGGTGCGGGTCTTGGCGAACTTGCCCCGCTTGGTCATCCCGCTGCCGGGCTCGAACTTCGCGTCCGGCCCCTCCCCCGCGTAGGCGCCGGGGGTGCCGCGCCGGAAGCTGATCGCGTGGGTGGCGCCGGAGCGGTCCACCTCCACGTCCAGCCGGGCGGACAGCGCGTTGACCACCGAGGCGCCGACGCCGTGCAGACCGCCGGAGGCCGCGTACGAGCCGCCGCCGAACTTGCCGCCCGCGTGCAGCTTGGTCATCACCACCTCGACGCCGGACAGCCCGGTCTTGGGCTCCACGTCCACCGGGATGCCGCGGCCGTTGTCGCGCACCTCGACCGAGCCGTCCTGGTGCAGCAGCACCTCGATCCGGTCGCAGAACCCGCCCAGCGCCTCGTCGACCGAGTTGTCGATGATCTCCCACAGGCAGTGCATCAGGCCGCGGCTGTCGGTCGACCCGATGTACATGCCCGGCCGCTTGCGGACCGCCTCCAGGCCCTCCAGGACGAGCAGATGCCGCGCGGTGTAGTCGGACCCGCCCTCACCGGTCACCAGAGAGGACGGGCCGGTCTTTTCTCCACTCACGCTCTGCACTCCTCCATGACGTTGACGGACACCCCCGCATGCTCTCAGCAACTGAGATCCGGGTCGCTGAGGTCCGCGCTCCTTGTACGCGCTGCGCGAACAAGGTTCCCGCCCCGGGGGCGGTCCCCAGCCTGCCATCCCCTGCCGACACCACGGGTCCTGGCGGATCCGGGCGGCCGGGGAGGGCTGCGGAGCTGCTGCGATGCGGTTCAACGGGTTCCGGGCCGGGGCTTATGCTCCAACCCAGCGGAGGATTATGCTACGCGGACCTCGCACCCCGGCCCGATCGGGCGTTCGAGGTGATCTGCCGGTCACGGGAATCGGCACGCATGAACCGCCGTTGTCCGGGGCACGTCCTCAACAACAAGACGACGGCAGAATCCTCAAAGAGAAAAGCCACGAGCGGGAACGAATTCGACCTGGTTGGATGTTGATCCTGGTACACAGCTCGTCGAGCTAGAGAAGAGGCGACGTGACTACTGTTCTGACCCCTGCGAGCCCGCTCACTGCGGCAGACCGCTGCGACCGTTGCGGCGCTCAGGCTTACCTGCGCGTCGTCCTCTCCAGCGGCGGAGAGCTGCTGTTCTGCGCCCACCACGGGCGCAAGTTCGAGCCCGAGCTCAAGAAGATCGCCGTGGAGATACACGACGAGAGCGACCGCCTCTCCGGCACGCCGGCGGTCGCGGAGGAGGGGGAGCGCTGACGCTCCCGCTGCTCTCCCGAGCTGCCCGGCTGCTCCTCGGAGCTGCCTGAACGGCCGGGTGGCCCACCCCTCCCAGGGGCGGGCCACCCGGCCGTGGCGTTTCCGCCCGGCCGCCGGTGCCCGGGCGCTCACAGCACGTCGTGCACGGCCTCCGAGACCGCCGCGATCCGGGTGTACACCCCGGGGTGGTCGGCCTCCGCGCAGCCCGCGCCCCAGGAGACCAGCCCGGCCAGCCGCCCCGCCACCAGCAGCGGCCCGCCGCTGTCGCCCTGGCAGGCGTCCCGGCCGCCCTGCGCCTCGCCCGCGCACACCATGGTGCGGGCGTCGTAGGCGCTGTCCGAGCCGCCCGGGTAGGCGTGCCCGCAGGTCTCGTCCGAGATGACCGGCACGGTGACCTGGCGCAGCGTGTTCGAGTAGCTGCCGTTGCCCCGGGTGTCCCCCCAGCCGAACACGGTGGCCGGGGTGCCCGGCGCGTACGGCTCGGTCTCGCCCGGGTTCACCAGTCCCAGCACCGGCCGGTCGTCCTGCGGCTCGGTCAGGGTGATCACCGCCACGTCCCGGGTGTTCGCGGTGAAGCTGTAGCCGGGGTCGATCCACACCCCGCGCACCGCCACCTCCCGCCCCGCGGTGCCCCGCAGGTCGTCCCGCCCGACGATCACCCGCAGCCCGGGCCGGTCGGTCGGACGGGCCGTGGTCTCGTCGTAGAAGCAGTGCGCCGCCGTGATCACCTTGGTCGGGCTGATCAGCGCCCCGCCGCAGAACTGCCCGGAGCGGGCCGAGCCGAACTGCTGCCGGCTGGCCAGCGCCACCATCCACGGGTGGTCGCCGGTGCTGGCCCCCGTCCCGCCGATGATCCGCCGCTGCGCGGCGGCCGGCCCGGCCGCGCCCAGCGCGATCAGCGGGGCGGGCAGGGCGGCCAGGGCGACGAGCGCGACCGCCCGGCGGCGGAGCAGCCGAGGCGCGAACGTGTCCAGGAAGGGCACCGGTTCTCCAGGGGTTCGGCGGGGTTCGGGGCACGGGAGCGGGCGCCGCGCGGACCCGGGCCCGGCCGCCGTGCGGACGGGCCGCCGCTCCGTGCCGCGACAACCGGCCCAGCGTAGTCGCCCAATCACCCCCCGTGCTCGCCCCACGGCCCCCCGCCACCCCATCGGGCGACCCCCGGACACGCGAACGGGCCCCTCCGCCGGGGGGGAGGGGCCCGTTCGCGTAACGTCTCGCGTGGCGTCCGGACCGGATCGGTCCGGGTGCCGGATTAGTCCAGGTAGTCGCGCAGCACCTGGGAGCGCGACGGGTGGCGCAGCTTCGACATGGTCTTCGACTCGATCTGGCGGATCCGCTCGCGGGTCACGCCGTAGACCTTGCCGATCTCGTCCAGCGTCTTCGGCTGGCCGTCGGTCAGGCCGAAGCGCATCGAGACCACGCCCGCCTCGCGCTCGGACAGGGTGTCCAGCACCGAGTGCAGCTGCTCCTGGAGCAGGGTGAAGGAGACCGCGTCGGCCGGGACGACCGCCTCGGAGTCCTCGATCAGGTCACCGAACTCGCTGTCGCCGTCCTCGCCGAGCGGGGTGTGCAGCGAGATCGGCTCGCGGCCGTACTTCTGGACCTCGATGACCTTCTCGGGGGTCATGTCGAGTTCCTTGGCCAGCTCCTCCGGGGTGGGCTCGCGGCCCAGGTCCTGGAGCATCTGGCGCTGCACGCGGGCGAGCTTGTTGATGACCTCGACCATGTGCACCGGGATGCGGATGGTGCGGGCCTGGTCGGCCATGGCGCGGGTGATCGCCTGCCGGATCCACCAGGTCGCGTAGGTGGAGAACTTGTAGCCCTTGGTGTAGTCGAACTTCTCGACCGCGCGGATCAGACCGAGGTTGCCCTCCTGGATCAGGTCCAGGAAGAGCATGCCGCGGCCGGTGTAGCGCTTGGCCAGCGAGACCACCAGGCGGAGGTTGGCCTCCAGCAGGTGGTTCTTGGCGCGGCGGCCGTCCTCGGCGATGATCTCCAGCTCGCGCTTGAGCTTCGGGGCGAGCTTGTCGGCCTGGCTCAGCTTGTCCTCGGCGAACAGGCCGGCCTCGATCCGCTTGGCGAGCTCGACCTCCTGCTCGGCGTTGAGCAGCGGGACCTTGCCGATCTGCTTGAGGTAGTCCTTGACCGGGTCGGCGGTGGCACCGGCCACGGCGACCTGCTGGGCCGGGGCGTCGTCCTCGTCGTCGTCCGAGAGCACGAAGCCCTGGTCGGTCTCCTCCTCGGCCTCGCCCTCCTTGCCGTCGCCGGGCAGGGCCACGTCCTCGAGGAGCTCCTCCTCGCCGATGACCTCCTCGTCGCCCTTGGCGCCGGCCTTGCCGGCCGCGGCGGTCTTCTTGGCGGCGGTCTTCTTGGCGGGGGCGGCGGCCTTCTTGGCCACCGCCTTCTTCGCCGGGGCGGCGGCCTTCTTGACGGCGGCCTTGGCCTCGGCGACGTCGATGGTCTCGACGACGGTGACCTCGGTGCTGGTCACCGAAGCGGACACGGAGACGGGCGGGGCGATGTTCGCCGCGGGGGCGATCCGCACCGGGGGCTTGGTCTGGGCGACCGGCGTGCGGGTGGTGACCGCCTTGGTCGCGGTGCGCTTGGTGGTGCTCTTGGCCGCGACGCTCTTGCGCTTGGCGCCGGCCGGCTCCGCCGCGCTGACCATCAGCTCCACCCCCTCCTCAATCAGCACCTGGTTGAGGCTGCGCATGACGTTCTTCCACTTGGTGACCGGGATCTGGTCCGCCTCGAACGCGTGGCGCACGTCGTCACCGGCGATCTGCCCCTGGGCCTTGCCCCGCTCGATGAGCGCCAGCAGTGCCGCGGACTCGGCGATCTCGGGGGGAAGCGAACGGGATGTGCTGGCCGACACGAACAACCTCTCGGACGATGAGTGGACACGAACCCGCACCGACCGGCCCGACTGCTCGGGCTCGGGCGGGGAGGACGGTGACCGGGGTCTGCAGGACGGCAGCAGCGCCGCGGACCAACACAGCCAGCTGGCTTGTGGTGATATTCCGGAGCTGCTTCCGCTCCGTACACATCGCTGCCGCCACTCAAGTGTTACGCATGCCCGTCGTGGCGCCCGTCACACCACCCGGCGGCCGGTACGGGCTGCCCCGAGCGGCCTATCCGCGGGGCGCCTCCGGTCCCCCGCCCGGCCCCTTCCGAACCCTTCCCGACCCTTCCGCCTCTTCCGGCCCTTCCGGCCCTTTCGGCCCTTCCGGCTCTGCGGCGGGGGCGGGAGGCCGGGGGTCGGGGCGGGCCCGGAGCGCCGATGGCCCCCCGGCTGCGCGGGTGGGGCAGCAGAAGGGCCATCCGGTCGGAGCGGCGGTCGGGGTGGACCGCTCAGTGCTCGCGCGGTGCGGGGACGGAGTGCTCGACCTCCGGGTGGACGGTGAGCAGCGCCCGGACGGCGGCCTCGGCGGCGGTGCCGTCACCGGTGCCGAGCGCGTCCACCAGCCGGGCGTGCAGGCTGACCGCCGACTCGGACGGGCGCTCGCAGGTGGTGCCGGAGCCGCCGGAGACCTGGAGCGCGCCGGCCACGATCCCGGACAGGTGCTCCAGCATCCGGTTCCCGGCCATCTGCAGCAGCAGCCCGTGCAGCTCGGCGTCGGCCCGGGAGTAGCTGACCAGGTCGCCCTGGCTGCCGGCCTGGCCCATGATCTCGGCCAGCTCGACCAGCCGGTGCTGGACGTCCTCCCGGCCGTGCCCGGCGGCCAGCCGGGCGGCCAGCGGCTCGATCGCCCAGCGCAGCTCGAACAACTCGCGGCGCTGCTCGTCGCGCTGCGGGCCGAAGGCGCGCCACTCGATGATGTCGGGGTCCAGCAGGTTCCAGTCGCTCACCGGGCGGACCCGGGTGCCGACGTTCGGCCGGGCCGAGACCAGGCCCTTGGCCTCCAGCACCCGGAGCGACTCGCGCACCACGGTGCGGGAGACCTCGAAGCGCTGGCCGATCTCCTCCGGCACCAGCGGGCGGTCGGCGCCCAGGTCGCCGGAGACGATCATCTGGCCGAGCTGCTGGACCAGCTGGCCGTGCAGGCCGCGGCCGCGGCTGCTGGTGGTCTTCCGGCCGACCCGGGCGAGGTCGTTCTCCGCCCCCTCCCAGCGGGGGGCGGGCGGGGTGGGACGGTCGGCGTACGGGAAGCGGTCCAGCTCGGAGGCGGAGATCGACTCGGCCTGGCGAGCGGCGGTCACGGTGGGGTGCGCAAGGGTACTCACGCCATCCTTTGTCGGCGATCGGCGGAGCCGCCTTGAGCATTCTCCTGAAAAGCACACGAAAGGGTGATCGACCGTGTCTGGATAATTGACTTCTTATCAGTCGTAAATGCTCATACCGGTCATCCCTTGCCGTTTCCCCCGGCCGTTCCTCCCGCCCCCGCTGTCACACCGTCAGGGCCCTTCCGGGTGCCCCTTCCCCGGCCCTCCGCCCGCCGGGGTCACAGGCTCCGGCGGCGCAACTGGGCCAGCACCGCGGCCAGCACCAGCAGGGCGGCGGGAGCGAGCAGCGCGGCCAGCACCACGCCGTCCAGCGCGCCCGCAGTCCGGTCGGCGGCGTCGCGGACCCAGTCCAGGCCGTACTGGAAGGGCAGCAACTCCCTTACCCAGACTGGCCAGTTGCGTCCCGCGCGATGCAGCAGCAGACCGGCGGTGGGCTCCAGCAGGGCGGGCAGCGCGCCGGTCAGCAGGATGCCGACGACGGCGCTGCGCACCAGCGAGGTGATCAGCAGGCCCGCCCAGCCCCCCGCCACCGCCAGCGCCAGGAACGCCGCCAGCGGACGGCCGATCCCGCCCGTCGCGAACGGGGCGGCGGGCAGGCCGGGCGGGTCGAGCAGGGCCGAGGCGTCCACCCCGGCGGGCAGCGCGAGCCGCACCGCGAGGGCGTTCACCACGAGGGTGAGCGCGGCCAGCAGGAGCGCCGCCGCGCCCACCACCAGCGACTTCGCCAGCAGCGCGGTCAACCGGCGGCCCACGGTCACCCGCGAGGCGGGCAGGCCGGGCCAGCGGGTCTCGTTGCCGTAGGCCAGCGCGCCGAGCACCGCCGCGGCGAGCGCGGTCAGCGGCAGCGGCAGGACCGGCACCACCGCCGCGAGCGACCGCACCGCGTCCGGCACCGCCAACTCCCCGGCCGGCAGCCGGGTCGCGGTGAACACCGCCGCCGCCGCGTTCAGCACCAGCGCGCCCGCGACCACCACCCACGTGGTGCGCACCCCGCGCAGCCGACGCACCTCACTCGCCACCACCCGCACGGTCACTCACTCCCGTTCTCGTCGTCGGCGGCGCCGCTGTGCACCGCTCCTCGCGGATCCGCCGCGCCCGCACCGGCGGGCGGCTCCCCACCCGGCTCCCGTGAGCGGCCCGCCGGTGCGGCCGGGCGCAGGCCGGTGGATCCCGCCGACCAGGGGCGCCCCGGGAAGGGGTGCACGGGAGCGGGGTGCTGCCCGACTCCCCTGATCCGGGCGGGCGTCAGCAGTTCCGCGTCGGTCGGGTTGGCCGCCAGGTGCTCGGCGTCGACCACCCCCGGCCCGGGCTCCGGCCCGGCCGCCCCCGACCCCGTCGGACGGGCCGTCGGGCGCACCGTCGAACGGGCAGCCGCCGGACGGGCCGCCGGGCCGCCGAGCGCGGACGCCCCGCGGGGCGTCCGCCTGGTCAGGTCGACGGCGGGTGCCGGGAGCACCGGGGGCTGGGCGGCGGTGCGTGCGGGGGGTGCCGGGGCGGGCACGGCCGGGGCGGGGGCCTGAGCCGCGACCGGAGCCGGGGCCGCGACCTGGGCCTGGGCCGGGGATTGCGCCTGGGCGGGCGGGTGCGGTGCGAGCGCGGCGGCGGCCCAGCGGCCGGCCTGCAGGCCCCGGTGGTCGAACTGGCGCTCCGGTTCCGGCCCGGCCGGGCGTCCGACGGTCGCGGCGACCGGCTGCCCGTCCGGGGCCCGGTCGTCCGCCCCCTCCGCCCCCGGCGCCTCCCGCTCGGGGGTCTCCCGCTCGGGGGTCTCCTGGCGGACCGTCCGGATCGACACCCGGCCGGAGCGTCCCGAGCCGGTGGGCAGGGCGGACGGGTAGGAGACCGGGCGCTGCACCACCCGGTCGGCCAGTTCGTGCAGCAGGATGCCGTTGCGGTAGGCGAGTTCGCCGATCTCGGTGCGGTCGATGCCGCTCACCGCGAGGCCGGCGCCGCCGTCCCGCCGGACCTGGCCGCCCTGGGCGGCCAGCAGGTCGGCGAGGCGGGCCATCTGCGGCCCCCGGACCCGTACTTCGGGGTGCAGCCTGGTGCGGCGGAACTCGACCACCGGCTGGTCGGCGGCCAGCCGGCCGGCGTCCAGGGTGACCACCCGGTCGGCGAGCGCGGCGGCCTCCTCGGGGGCGCGGGTGGTCGCCAGCACGGTGCCGCCCGAGAGCGCGAAGGAGCGCAGGAAGGCCCCGAACCACTCCTCGTTGCTCGGGGACAGGCCCTCGGTGGGGGCGTCCAGCAGCAGCGTGGAGGGGGTGCCGAGCAGGGCGGCGGCCAGCGCGAGGCGGCGGTGCATGCCGGGCGAGAAGGTGCCGATCCGGTGGTCGGCGACGGCGGCGAGCCGGGTCTGCTCCAGCAGGTCGTCGGCCCGGCGGGCCGGGACGCCGACCGTTCCGGCCAGCATCCGCAGGTGGGCCCGGGCCCGCTGGCCGGGGTGCCCGGCCTCCGGGCGGCCGGTGGGGAGCAGGACGCCGATCTCCCGCTCCGGGCGCCGGATCCGCCGGTACGTCCGGCCGTCGAACAGGGTGAGGCCGTGGCCCCGCTCCAGTTCCACCATCAGCCGGAGCGCGGTCGACTTGCCCGCCCCCTCGTCCCCGAGCAGCACGGTGACCATCCCCGGGCGGGCGTCGAAGGTCAGGTCCAGCAGCGCGGGGGGCCGTCCCCGCCGGTACGCCTTGGTCAGTCCGGTGATCTGGATCATCGCTGTCCGCTCCCTCGCCCGCCGACAGACCGGGGGTGTCCTTCTGGCCTGAGCCTGCACAGTAGGACGCGGAAGCGGTGAAACCAGGCATTACGGATGGGTCGTGGACGGCGTGGGGACCGACCTCACCCGTACAGGGGACAGCCCCGGCGCCGCGCTGACGCCTTCCTCACGAACCGTCACCACCCGTTGGCGGCAACGGACCCGGCCGCCCCGACCGGAGCGGGTCCGGACTCGGAAGTCGGGCTCAGGAGTCCGGGCCCAGGACTCAGGGCTCGGGGCGCAGCATCGGGGGGTTGAGGAGGGTGGCGCCGCCGGCGGTGAACAGCTGGGCGGGGCGGCCGCCCTGACGGGTCGTGGTGCCGCCGGAGGGCAGCAGGAAGCCCGGGGTGCCGGTCACCTTGCGGTGGAAGTTGCGCGGGTCGAGCACCACGCCCCACACCGCTTCGTAGACCCGGCGCAGCTCCCCGACGGTGAACTCGGGCGGACAGAAGGCCGTGGCCAGCGAGGAGTACTCGATCTTGGACCTGGCGCGCTCCACCCCGTCCGCCAGGATCCGGCCGTGGTCGAACGCGAGCGGCACCCCGTCGCACTGTTCCTCGCCGAGCAGTTCGCTCACCGGCGCCCACCGGGCGCTGCTGGCGTCGCCGCCCGCGCGGGGCGACGGCAGGTCCGGGGCGAGGACCAGGTGGGCGACGCTCACCACCCGCATCCGCGGGTCCCGCTGCGGGTGCCCGTAGGTGGCGAGCTGCTCCAGGTGGACCCCGGCGGGGGTCTGCCCGACCGGGAGGCTGCCCGGGAACGACTGCGCGCGCAGCCCGGTCTCCTCCGCCAACTCCCGGGAGGCCGCCTCGGCCAAGCCCTCGTCCAGCCGCACGAAGCCGCCCGGCAGCGCCCAGTACCCCTGGAACGGGGCCTCGCCGCGCTTCACCAGCAGGGCGCACAGCTCGTGGTCGCGCACCGTCAGCACCACGAGGTCAACCGTGACTGCGAACGGGGGGAAGGCCGACGGGTCATAACGCGACATGCGGCCGATCTTAGTCGTCTCTCTGACGATAATCACAGACCACAGCGCCTTTTCCCCTCCCGGCGGCCCGCGCTGCAGCGGGGGGGCTCAGCCGGCGGCGAGCTGCAGGAACGACGGCGCCTCCTCCACGACCGCGACGCCGATCCGGCTGACCCGGACCGAGAAGGGCTCGCCGGCCACCCGCAGGCCGGTCAGTTCCAGTGCGCCCAGGGGAGCGGTGCTCGCCGGGCGGGTGGCCACCCGCCCGGACGGGACGTCGGGGCGGACGCCCGCCAGCGAGAGCACCAGGTGGACGGCGGCGGCGGCGGAGACCGCGGCCGGGCGGCAGGCCGCCGGGTGCGGGACGGGCGGGCAGTCGGCGACCTTCTGCTCGCCGGCGTACATCTCCGGCAGCCGGCCCTCGAAGTGCACGGACGCCTCCAGCAGGCCCTCCAGCAGTATTTCGGCCTCGCGCTCGAAGCCCGCGTCCACCAGGCCGCCGACCGCGAGCGCGGTCTCCTGGACCCGGACCGCGCCGCTGCGGTGGCCGAGCGGGTTGAAGCGGGGGGACTTCGCGCTCAGCGTGCGCAGGCCCCAGCCGCAGTCGAACTCCGGGGTGACCAGGCGCTGGGCCAGCAGCCTGGTCTGCTCGCGGTCGAGCAGGCCCTCGTGCAGTTCGCCCTCGGCGGCCAGGCCCGGGTCGAAGAGGTGGACCAGGGTGGAGGCGACGGCCGGCACCGGACGGTCCGGGGCCAGCAGGGCGGCGGCCGGGCGGCCGCCGGACAGGTCGTCGATCCAGAACTGCTCGCGGAAGCGTTCCCGCAGTTCGGCCGCCCAGGCGCGCCACTGCGCGGCTCCGGGCCGGTCGAAGGCGTCCAGTAGGTCGGCGCCCTGGAGGGCGGCCCGGTGGGCCTGGGCCTGGACCTCGCACCGGGCCGAACCGGGGCGCGCGGCGCGCTCCTCCGCCGGGCGGCCGAAGTCGGTGACGAACCCGACCGGGCCGTCCGACCCCTCCGCCACCACCGCCGCCCGCAGTGCGCCGAGCGCCCGCTCGACCGCCGGGAGCAGTTCGGCGACCTCGGCCCGGGGCATGCCCCAGCGCCACGCCTCCGCCAGCACCGTGACGAACAGCAGGGTCGCCTCCGTCGCGGTGCAGCTGGCCGGCAGCTCGGGGCCGCCGTGCCGCAGCGGGCCGGGGACCACGCCGTCCATCGCCTGGGCCGCCGTCCCGGCCTCGCCGCCGGACGGGTTAGCCCCGCCCGGCGCACCGGGCGCCGCCCCGGCCGGGCCGCTGCCCTCCGGAGCCGACGGGGCGTCACCCGGGGCCGCGGCGGCGGCCGGTGGGCCTGCCTGGTGCTGGCGGCGGGCGACCGCCCGCAGGGTGCCGGCGGCGAGCCGGGTGCCGAGCGGCAGGGTCATCCGGGCCGCCCACAGCGCGTCGGCGGCGGTGAGGCCGAAGCGCCAGGGGGCGCCGGAGGCGGTGTAGAGGTCGGTCGGGCGGTCCGGGTCGGCGAGCAGCAGCCCGCCGAGCGAGTCCAGGGCGCGGGCGACCAGCCGGGCGGCCCGGGGGTCGTCGGCCCGGATCTCGGGCTCGGACCAGGGCAGCGGCACGCCGGGGCCGCGTCCGGTCGGCGGCCGACCCGTCGAGGGCGTCTCCAGTTCGGCGCGCAGGTCGACCGACCAGCGGGCACCGGGCTGGATCTCCAGGTCCCAGCGCAGCACGCCCGCGCCGGCCAGCACGGCGTGCGGCGAGGGCCGCGCGCTGACGGTCGCCGCCCGGCCCTGGCCGACCCAGCGCAGGCCGGAGGACTGCACCTGGCCCGGCAGGTCGGCCGAGCGGCGGCCCGCGGCGATGTCGGTGAGCAGGCCGAGGTCGGTGCCGAGCGCGATCTCCAGCGGCAGCCGGGCCGGACGGGCGCCCGTGTTGCGGACCGTGACCGTCTCCGCGCCGTCGGCGTGCCGCAGCCGCTCGACGGTCAGCGCCGGGTCCGGATCGAGGTCGCCCGGCACCCGGACCGAGCCGACGAACCGGGCCGCCGCCGCGGACGTCAGGGTGCCCTGCAGCGGGAGCGGTTCCACCCCGCCCAGCCGCAGCTCCATCCGGGCCAGGGCGCGCACGCCGTGCCGGAAGAAGCCGTGCAGGCCCTGGCCCCGCAGCTGGCCGTCCGGCCCGGAGGCCGCCATGCCGGGGGCGTTGACGCACAGGACGTCGTGCGCGGCGGAGGGCTGCGGCCGCGGTGGCTGCGGCGCCTGACCGGCGGGCCGGGCCGGGCCGGCCCCGGGTGCGCCCGCCACCTGCTCCGACCTGGCCCCCGGCGCGCCGCCGGGAGCCGGCGGGTGGTCGGCCCGCGGGGCCGGACCGCCGCGCCCCGCTGCCGGGTGGCCCGGGGCGGCCCGCACCGCAGTGCCGTACGGCGGGGTGCCGCCCGGCCCGTACGGGGCGCCGCCGGCGGGCGTGCCGTAGGGCGGCGTGCCGGGTGCCGGGGTGCCGTACGGGGGCGTGCCGTACGGCGGGGCGCCGGGAACCGCCGGGCCCGCCCCGGGCGTCCCGGGGACGGGACCCGCGGGCGTGCCGTACGGGGGCGTGGCCTGGCGGGGCGGTGGAGGGCCGGCCGGGCGGGCGGGCGGCGCGGGGGTGTCCCCCTGGGCCCGCGGGCCGGTGGGCGGCGGCGGTTGGGGCGCTGCGTGGGGTGGCCTTGGGTCGGTCACCGGGCTCTCCTCCCCCCGACCGGCCGAGGGCTGCGGGCTCGGTCGGCCGCGAGCGTGCTCGATCGCGGACTGTGCTGCTCTGCCGCCGGAACACGCGGCTCTGACTCTGGTCGGACCGGACCTCCGGGGCCCCGCCCCGGCCGGGGCGGTGTCCCGGTCCGGGCTCCGGGGCCGACCGGGGGCCGGCCGCACCGGGTCGAGCGACGCGTGGCCGGTGCCCCACGCGGTCGGCCCGGCCGTGGTCGGACCGGGAGTGCCGGTTCGGGTGGCGGCGTTCTGCAGAGTGAACGCCCCACACCTGCCCCAGGTCACGCCCGTGCGGCGGACGTCCGGTCGGAGGCGGCCGCGAGCCGATGGACGTTCGGTGCTCCGCGACCGACACCCGGGGCGCCCGCTGTGTCGTGGTGCCGTTCGGGGTTCTCCGCACGCGGCGGACGCCCCCCGGCGGCTCCTGTCCGACGCCAGGATACGGTGCGAGGACGGCGACGGACGCACCGGCGACCCCGGTGTCCGGCGTCGCGACCAGCCTGTGACCAGCTCGCACCTAGGAGTTGCATGTCCTCCCTCAGCCGCCTCCCCGGGATCGTCACCACCGACCACGTCTTCCGGGTGCCGCTGGACCACGGCGCCCCCGGCGGCGAGACGATCGAGGTCTACGCCCGCGAGGTGGTGGCCGCCGGACGCGAGCACGACGAACTGCCGTGGCTGGTGTACCTGCAGGGCGGCCCCGGCGGGAAGGCCAACCGGCCGACGGGCCGGGACGGCTGGCTGGACCGGGCGCTGGACGACTACCGGGTGCTGCTGCTGGACCAGCGGGGCACCGGCCGCTCCACCCCCGCCAACCGCCAGACCCTGGCCCGGCGCGGCGACGCCCGGCAGCAGGCCGAGTACCTGGCGCACTTCCGGGCCGACTCGATCGTCCGGGACGCCGAACTGATCCGCCGTCAGCTGCTCGGCGCCGACGGCCGGTGGAGCCTGCTGGGGCAGAGCTTCGGCGGCTTCTGCACCCTGACCTACCTCTCGCTGGCCCCGGAGCACCTGCGCGAGGCGTTCGTCACCGGCGGGCTGGCCGGGCTGCGCCGCTCGGCGGACGAGGTCTACCGGGCGGCCTACCCGCGCGTCGCCCGCAAGAACGCCGGGCACTACGCGCGCTTCCCCCAGGACGTGGCGGCGGTACGGCGAATCGCGGCGCACCTGGTCGAGGAGCCCGCGACCCTCCCCGACGGCGGGACGCTGACCGTGCGGGCGTTCCAGGCGCTGGGCATCCTGCTGGGCGGCGGTTCCGGTTCCGGCGTCCTGCACTACCTGCTGGAGGAAGCCTGGGTGGAGGGGGCGGACGGGCCGGAGCTGTCCGACACCTTCCTGGCCGGGGCGCAGTCGCACCTGTCCTTCGCGCAGAACCCGCTCTACGCCGTCCTGCACGAGTCGATCTACGGGCAGCGCTCGGTCGACCCCGGGGCCACCGACTGGTCCGCGGAGCGGGTGCGCGCGGAGTTCCCCGAGTTCGACGCCGCGGCGGCGCTGGCCGGGGACGGACCGGTGCTGCTCACCGGCGAGATGATCCACCCCTGGATGTTCGAGACCGACCCGGCGCTGCGCCCGCTGCGCGGGGCGGCGCAACTGCTGGCGGAGCGCACCGACTGGCCCGACCTGTACGACCTGTCGCGCCTGGTGGCGAACGAGGTGCCGGTGTACGCGGCGGTGTACCACGACGACATGTACGTGGACACGGCGCACTCGCTGGAGACCGCGGACGCGGTGGCCCGGACCCGGGTCTGGGTCACCAACGAGTGGGAGCACGACGGGGTGCGGACCAGCGGCCGGACGGTGCTGGACCGGCTGATCCGGATGGCGCGCGGCGAGGTCTAGCCGGACGCCGCGCCACCACTGCACGGGGGTGCGCATGTCAGTCTCCGATCGCGTGTCGGCTTCGGCGCGTCCGGACCTGCCGGACGCGGGGGACCGCCGGGAGGGCCCGCTGGGGGCGCGGGCGGTACCCCCGCTCGGGCAGGCCTGCCGCGGCCGACGGGCCGTCAGCCGGCCCGGCCTGCGCGGTCTGCGCGGGCGGATCGGGCGGGGCGGGCCTCCGGTCGTCACCCGGGGCGGGCCCGTCCGGAGCGGACTCCGGAGCGGGTTCCGAACCGGCTGCGGGGCGGTCGGCCGGGGCGGGGCCGCCGTCGGCGGCCGCTCCCCCGTTCCTCCCTCCGCCGCCGTCTCCCCCGGTGGGAGTCGCGGGGCGCGCCGGGTCCGCGGGGGTGGTGGTCGGGGGCGGGGGTTCCGGCAGGGCCGGGGGCTGCCCGGCCCGCAGCCTGGCGGCGCGCTCGCGGCGGATCACCTGGAGCAGGGCGTCCGGGGAGATGCCGCAGTTCAGTG
Organism: Kitasatospora saccharophila; assembly: GCF_039529925.1. Classification (NCBI taxonomy): domain Bacteria; kingdom Bacillati; phylum Actinomycetota; class Actinomycetes; order Kitasatosporales; family Streptomycetaceae; genus Kitasatospora; species Kitasatospora saccharophila. The sequence goes on from NZ_BAAANS010000018.1 coordinate 53,888, forward strand.
ATTCGTAGAAGAGCTGGGCCAGGGTGTAGTCCGGCTCCAGTTCGAGCGCCCTGGCCAGCACGACCCGGGCCGTCGCGGAGTCGTCGGCCAGCCAGGACGTCCAGGCCAGCAGGGTCATCGGCGGGGCGGCGAGGTGTTCGAACGGGTCGACGCAGCGTTGGATCAGGAACCGCCACAGCCGTTGGGCGGCGGCGAGTTCGTCCGGTTCGGCGTACTCGGCGGCGCGGTCGCGGCCGAGCTTGTCCTGCATGCCGATCAGCAGTCTGGCGGTGCGGGCGGCGTCCAACTCGCGGGCCCCGGCGCGGAACTCCGCCATCGCCCCGGCGAGCAGTTCCGCGGTGCGCTCGACCGACGCGGCCCGGCCGCCGGGACCGGCCAGCTCGCGGACGAAGGGCGGCCCGGCGTCCTCCAGGGCCCGGCGCTGCGTCTCGGAGCCCGGCGGGCCGATCGGGGCCAGCCCGGCCACGATCGCCTTGCGGCTGCCCCGCGGGGCGAGCCCGGCGAAGGTGGCCGCGGCGGCGAGCGGGCTCGGCTGGTGGGCCGCCCGGACCGGGGTGCCGTCCGGCGGACAGCAGTCGGCCCCGGTGCACAGGAAGGACCACCAGCGGCCGGCCGAGACGCACAGCGACTCCTTGACGGCCACCTGCTCGTTGCGGAAGGCCCGGGCGAGCGCGGCGGCCAGCGGGCGCAGGCCCGTCAGCACGCCGTGCCCGCCCCCGGGCGTGCGGGCCGGGCCGGCCGGGTCCCGGCACAGGTAGAGCAGGACTTGGACGGGGCGGCGGTCCCGCTGTTCGGACAGCTCGATCAGCAGCCGGGCGGACTCCTCCGCGGTGCGCTCCCACTCGGCCGGGTCCTCCGGGATGTCGATCCGGATCACGCCGCCCTGGTCGAGCGCGGTGCCCTGCAGGCCCACCGCGACGATGCTGTCGTCGGGGAAGAAGCCCAGCAGGTAGGGGAGCATCTCCGCCATGTCGGCGGGGCCGCGCAGCCGGACCGGGAGGTGGCCGGGGTGCGGGGCGGGGGTGGTGGTGCGGTCGTCTGCGGTCATGGCGGAAGCTTGGACCGGATCGCGCCCGGCTGCGGAGAATTCGTCCGACCCTGTGGATAAATCGGGGGGTTCAGCATCTCCTCCCCCGAATGGCCCAGTTTTCGCCGCCCCCATGACGATTCGGCGGTATATCAAATGATGAACGCCACTCTGTCCACAGGTCGCCATTCGCGGTCCGTCCGTGCCGCACGGTATCCATGACCCCATGCAGACGCGCGAGCCCCACCCGACCACCCCCGCCGACCGCGACGCCGTCCGGACCGCCGCGGAAGCCGTGCTGCGCGACCTCGCCGGCCCCGGCGCGGTCCTGCGCGAGGACCAGTGGAAGGCCATCGAGGCCCTGGTGGTGGACGGCCGCCGGGCCCTGGTCGTCCAACGGACCGGCTGGGGCAAGTCCGCGGTCTACTTCATCGCCACGGCGCTGCTGCGCGGCCGCGGCGCCGGGCCGACGGTGATCGTCTCCCCGCTGCTCGCCCTGATGCGCAACCAGGTCGACTCGGCCGCCCGGGCTGGCATCCGCGCCCGGACGATCAACTCGGCCAACCCCGAGGAGTGGTCGGAGATCCAGCAGGAGGTCGCCGACGGCCTGGTCGACGTCCTGCTGGTCAGCCCGGAGCGGCTGAACAACCCGGACTTCCGCGACCACGTGCTGCCCAAGCTCGCCGCCTCCACCGGCCTGCTGGTGGTGGACGAGGCGCACTGCATCTCCGACTGGGGGCACGACTTCCGGCCCGACTACCGGCGGCTGCGCACCATGCTCGCCGAACTCTCCCCCGGCGTCCCGGTGCTGGCCACCACGGCGACCGCCAACGCCCGGGTCACCGCGGACGTCGCGGAGCAGCTCGGCACCGGCGCGGGCGACGAACAGGCCCTGGTGCTGCGCGGGCCGCTGGACCGGGAGAGCCTCAGCCTGGCCGTGCTGCCGCTGCCCGACCCGGCGCACCGGCTGGCCTGGCTCGCCGACCACCTGCCCGACCTGCCCGGCTCCGGCATCGTGTACACCCTCACGGTGGCCGCCGCCGAGGAGGTCACCGAGTTCCTGCGCGGGCGCGGGTACCCGGTCGCCTCCTACTCGGGGCGGACCGAGGACGCGGAGCGCCGCGAGGCCGAGTCCGCGCTGCTGGAGAACCGGGTCAAGGCGCTGGTCGCCACCTCCGCGCTCGGCATGGGCTTCGACAAGCCGGACCTCGGCTTCGTGGTGCACCTCGGCTCGCCCAGCTCGCCGATCGCCTACTACCAGCAGGTCGGCCGGGCCGGCCGCGGCGTGGACCGGGCCGAGGTCCTGCTGCTGCCGGGCCGGGAGGACGAGGCGATCTGGCGGTACTTCGCCTCGGTCGGCTTCCCCGCCGAGGAGCAGGTCCGCCGCACGCTGGACGCGCTGTCCGGGGCGGGCCGCCCGCTCTCCACCGCGGCCCTGGAGACCTCGGTGGACCTGCGCCGCACCCGGCTGGAGACCATGCTCAAGGTGCTCGACGTGGACGGCGCGGTCCGCCGGGTGCGCGGCGGCTGGGAGGCCACCGGCGAGCCGTGGCTGTACGACGCCGCCCGGTACGCCAAGGTCGCCCGGGCCCGGGAGGCCGAGCAGCAGGCGATGCGGGACTACGTGGCCACCGAGGGCTGCCGGATGGAGTTCCTGCGCCGCCAGCTCGACGACCCCGAGGCGGCCCCGTGCGGCCGCTGCGACCGCTGCTCCCCGCCCCGGCACAACGCCGGGGTCTCCGCCGGGGCGCTGGACGCGGCCCGGGCCGCGCTCGGCCGCCCCGGCGTCTCCTTCGAGACCAGGCGGATGTGGCCCACCGGCATGGAGTCCCTGGGCGTCCCGCTCAAGGGCCGGATCCCCGCCGCCCAGCAGGCCGAACCCGGGCGCGCGCTGGGCCGGCTGTCCGACATCGGCTGGGGCAGCCGCCTGCGCTCGCTGCTGGACGAACGCTCCCCGGACGGGCCGCTGCCGCGCGAGGTGCTGGACGCGATGGTCGGGGTGGTCGCGGACTGGGCCAAGGGCCCCGGCGGCTGGGCCGGTCCGGCCGACCAGGACGGGCAGCGGCTCGCCCGCCCGGTCGGGGTGGTCGCGCTCGACTCCTCCACCCGGCCCCGACTGGTGTCCGACCTGGCCGGCGGCCTGGCCTCGATCGGCCGGATGCCGCTGCTCGGACGGATCGAGTACGCCACCGGGGAGCCGCCGCACGGCCCGCGCAGCAACAGCGCCCAACGGCTGCGCTCGGTCGCCGGGGCGCTCGCCCTCCCGCCCGACCTGGCCGGGGCACTGGCCGCCGCGCCCGGCCCGGTCCTCCTGGTCGACGACCTGGTGGACTCGGGCTGGACGCTGACGGTCGCCGCCCGCCTGCTCCGCCAGGCCGGGGCCACCGCCGTGCTCCCGCTCGTCCTCGCCGTCCGGGGATGAGACCGGCCCCTGAACGTCCCGGCCGCTGAACGTCCGGCTCCGAACGTCCGGCTCCCAGCGCGCGGCGGACGGCGGCGGCAGGCGGCAGGCGGCAGGCGGCGGCCGACGGGCGGTGGCCGGAAACCCGTGCTGCGTCGGCGGCCCGGCCGGGCGGCGCGCACGGGCACGGGGCGGGCGTACACCGGAACGTTTCAGGCCGTACACCCTGTGCTCACCGCCCGGTCAGCCGAATGGCCGCACCGAGAGTGTGGAACATATCCGGCAGAGGCGGGGATTTCGGGCCGCGTTCGTCATTTCATCATTGCCGCTCGGACTGCTCTCCACCGAGAATTGGAAGGCATCCAGTGCCCGGTCCTTCGGACCCGGCCTTCGGCGTACGCTCGCGCGCTCCAGGGGGCGCGGGCACGGGAAGGAGGATCGTGATCAACGGCATCGACCGAGGTCCTTCCCGATGCGACGGCCACCGGAGCATCACCCTGCCGGAGTGGAAGAGCCACGACGTGCCCCTGCTGCGGGCGCCCCGCGAGTTCGTCACCGAACTGCACCGGCGGCACCTCCCGCAGCCGGACACCACGGTGGTCGCGGTGCTGAACGCCGAGCACCGGGTGGTGGCGTCCGCCTCGTTCGGCGTCCGGCCGCAGTTCAGCGACGGGTGGGACCACCGCAACGCGCTGCTCGGCCATCTGCGGCGCGTCACTCCGCACGACCTGAAGCGCCGGAACCCCAGCCGCACCGCGGTCCTGCTGCGCTGCCGCGAGGGCGGCCCGGACTGGACCGAACAGGACGGCGCCTGGATGTGGGCGCTGCGCGCCGCCGCCGAACTGCACGGGCTGCGCTGCGGCTCCTACCTGACGCTCACCCCGGCGGGCTGGCAGTCGCTCGGCGACGGCCGGCGCGGGCGCAACCCGCACTCCGGCTCGTGGACGCTCGGTCCGATCCACACCGTCACCGAACTGCCGCCGCGCGTCCCGCGCGGTGCACCGGAGGCGCCGGAGGCCCGGCAGCCGGTCGCCCCGGTCACCTCGCTGAACGCGGTCCGCGCGCTGGAGGGCACCCACGACGACCGGACCGTCCGCCGCACCGCCGCCCGCTGACCCGGCTGTCGGACCCGGACCGTCGGCCCCGGACGCACCGGCCCCGGACGCACCGGATCCGCCCGCGGCGCCGGAGGGCACCACGGGCGGACGGCCCGCCGCTCGGGCGGAACGGGAGGACGGACGGGGGTCAGGCGAACAGCGGGGTGACGGTGTCCGTCCCGCCGCAGACCACCAGGAGCTTCGCGGCCCGCTCCAGCGCCGTGGCCGCCGCGGCGGCCACCCGCTCCGAGCGGTCCTCGTTGACCACCAGGACCACCACGTCCCGGCGGAGCGGGCGCGTCGTGGCGGCGTCGGCGTAGAACACGTCGCCGCCGTCGGTGAGCTGCGCCCAGTAGCGCTCCTCGCCGAAGCTGAGCTCGTGCTCCTGCCAGGGGTGCGCCTGGCCGACCGTCAGGACCAGCACGTCGCCGGGGCGGCGGCCGGACTCCAGCAGGGTGTCGACCGCCTCGTCGGCGCGGTCGAGCGCCTCGGCTGCGGCGGCGGGCAGGAGTTGGACTTCCGGTCGGCCGGGGCGCGGCGCGGGGCCGGGCGTGGGTCGGGCCGGGGGCCGCGGGCCGGGGACCGGACGGTCGGCACGGGGCGGAGTGGGGCGCGGCGGGCCGGGGCGGGGGCCCGGGACCGGAGCGGCGACGGCGGTGGAGGAAGGCATACGGGGGGCAGGTGCGTCCGACTTGTGGGGAAGGGGAACGCCGGGGCCCGGGATCGTCTCGTGAATCTCCGGCTCCTCGGGGAAGACAGGCATACCCGGATTCCTATCAAATGCCGGTCGGATGCGCACGGGCACCCCACCACTTGGGAGTGCGGCACGCCGTGCGCACCGCGGCGGTGACGCCCCGGTGACCGGTGGACGAATGCTGACGAACCGTCAGGAAGTGGGGCCGGGAAGCCCGTCCGAGGCGCGCGCAGGGGGGCTCGCGCCCCCAGCGAACACTCAGGAAAGTGGCCGGGAAACCGGGTCTCAGAAGCCCAGCGAGAGCTGCTCGCCGGTGTCGGCGGCGGTGCGCTGCCGCTTGAGGTGGCTCCAGCGGGGCAGCGCGTCCAGGTAGGACCAGGACAGCCGGTGGTGCTCGGTGGGGCCGAGTTCCTCCAGGGCGGCGCGGTGCGTCGGCGACGGGTACCCGGCGTTCTCCGCGAAGGCGAACGCCGGGTGGTCGGCACCGAGTTCGGCCATCAGCGCGTCCCGGCGGACCTTGGCCAGCACCGAGGCGGCGGACACGCAGACGCAGGACTGGTCGCCCTTGATCACGGTGCGGACCTTCCAGGGACCGCCCAGGTAGTCGTGCTTGCCGTCCAGGATCACCGCGTCGGGCCGCACCGGCAGTTCCTCCAGGGCGCGCAGGGCGGCCAGCCGGAGCGCGGCGGTCATCCCCAGTTCGTCGCACTCGCGGGCCGAGGCGGAGCCGATCGCGTACGCCGTCACCCAGCCCTCCAGGACCGGGGCGAGCGCGTCGCGGCGCCGCACGGTGAGCAGCTTGGAGTCGGTCAGCCCCTCCGGCGGGCGGCGCAGCCCGGTGACGGCGGCGCCGACCATGACCGGCCCGGCCCAGGCGCCCCGGCCGACCTCGTCCAGTCCGGCCACCACGCGGGCGCCGGACTGGTGCAGGGAGCGCTCCACCGCGTGGGTCGGGGGGTCGTACGGCATCGGGTCTTCCGTTCACTGGGGCGGGCGCGCGCGGGGGCTCTCGGCCCCCTCAGCGTACGCCGCCGCGCCGGGACGGCCGCGAGGCCGGAACGGGCAGGGCGGCCCGGGCCACGGGTGCGTGGCCCGGGCCGCCCCGGGGGTGTCACTCAGCGGTTCGGGTTCAGTAGGTGCCGTACAGCGAGTACACCAGGTTGTCCTTCACGGCGGTGCCGAAGGCGGCCGGGAAGGTCCCGAACGGGACGGAGGCGCTGCTGTAGACGCCCGAGCCGGCCGGGCCGGAGCTGTAGTGCATGTTGTTGACGGTGGAGCTGGTGCCGTTCGAGTTGTAGATCACCCAGTAGGTGGTGTTGGCCGCCAGGGTGTAGGTGATCGGCGCGCTGTTCCAGGAGTTGGCGCTCAGCGTGCCGACCGAGCTGGTGGCCAGCAGCGCGTCGGGCGAGCCGGCGTTGTCGCTGTAGACCGCGATCTGGAACTGGTTGTTGGGCGCGGCGCTGGTCTGCCCGGTGTGCACGTTGAGCGAGGTCAGCGCGATCGCGGAGGCCCCGGTGGTGATCTTGGAGCCGTTGAGGTGGTTGGAGTCGGTGTCGTCGAGCTGGGTGCCGACGGCGTTGTTGCCGATGGTCTGCGGTGGTGCGCCGGCGGTGGTGAAGGCCGCGGTGTAGGCCGCCGCCTGGGTGTTGCCCGCCAGGTCCTTCACGTTGGCGACGCCCAGCGTGTAGCCGGTGCTGAGCGAGAGCGCCGCGGTCGGGGTGAAGGTGACGGTGTTGGTGGCCGCGTCCAGGGAGACGGTGCCGGGCACCGCGGTGGCGCCGGTGGTGGTCTTCAGCGTGACGTTGGTGGCGTTGACGGTGCTCGCCTGGACCGGCTCGCTGAACGACGCCTTCACCGGGGCGGTGGCCGGGACGCCGGTGGCGCCGTTGGCCGGCACCGAGCCGGTGACGGTCGGCGCGGTGGTGTCGGTGCCGTACGTCGCGGTGTAAGAGCCGACGTTGCCGTCGAAGAAGGCGTACGAGATGCCGTGGATGGTCTCGATGCGGTAGCTGACGCTGGTGGTGCCCCGCTTGACGCCGGTGAGCGTGCCGGCCGCCGAGTTGACCGGGACCATGGCGCGCAGGCCGTTGGCGCCGCCGGTGATGCTGAAGCTCAGCGTGTTGCTGCTCCAGGCCATGCCGGAGAACGCGGAGCCGTTGCGGGCGTCCAGCCAGTTGAGCAGCTGGCGGCCGGAGACGACCGGGGTGCCGTGCGCCTTGGCCGAGGCGATGACCTGGTCGGAGGCGGTGGAGGCGGCGTAGTCGGTGTGGATGTTGGCGGTCAGGACGGTGTAGTAGCCCTTGGAGTTGTAGGCGTTGTCCAGCAGCGTGTTGACGGTGGAGGGCATGGACTGCCCGGACTCGTCGGTGAGCTCGGTGGTGGCCTGGTACTCGTTGATGGTGCTGCCGTCGGTGTCCGCGTACTTCATCGGCAGGCCGGTGCCGTTGAAGTAGCCGGGCCGGTCCTGCACGAAGCTGGCCGGGTAGTAGTAGTAGTCGGTGTCCAGCCGGATGCCGTTGGCGAGCTTGGTCTTGGCCTGGGTCGCCCAGTCGTCCCACTCGACGCAGTGGGTGCGGGTGCTGTCCGGGTTGGGCAGCGAGGCGTACTTGGCCTTCCAGGCGCCGATCTGGGTGGAGTAGACGTTCTGCAGGTCCGCGGGGGTGCCCCAGGGGGTGCAGTTGGTGGTGACGTGCGCGCCGATCTCGAAGCCCTGGTCGGAGTAGGCCTTGGCCTGGGCGTCGGTCAGCGGGTCGTTGGTGTAGATGTACGACGAGGCGCGCACGCACTCCCAGTTGGCGACGTTGCAGCCGACCGGGCTCTGCGCGACGTAGCCGTCGAAGCGCCCGCTGGTGCCGCCGATGCCGTGGTCGTCACCGGTCATCACCACGACGGCCTTGACGTCCCGCGGGAAGTACCAGAACTTCGGCAGCGGCTTCTTGCTCGCGTCCATGGTGGTGATCAGGTTGGCGAGCAGGCGCTGCTGCTCGTCGGCGATCGGGATCTGCGCCTTGTCGAGGTTGTTCCAGTTGAGCTGGCCGCCGGTGCCGAAGAACATCTCGCTGGCCTCGATGCCGTCGACGTTGTCGCGCTGCTGGCCGCCCCAGGCGATGTTGCCCTGGCGGGTCTGCACGACGGACTTGGCGAGGTCGAAGGTGAACGCGGCGGCCTGGCCGGTGCCGACGGTGCGCAGCGTGACGGCCGGGTTGGTGGTGGCCACGGCGGTGTCGCTGTACAGGGTGGCGACGGCGGTGGCGCCGTTGAGGGCGTACTTGTCGGCGGTGCCGTGGAAGCCGATGGTGTCGGAGGTCAGGCCGGCACCGGGCGCCGCGGTGGTGTCGATCTTCAGGTAGCTGTCGGCCAGCGTGTCGGTGGTCGTGGTGAGGCCGAGCAGCCCGGCGAGCTGCTTGTCGGGCCGCATCGCGACCAGCCGTCCGCCGCCGTTCACCCAGCTGCTGAACATGGTGGTCTGGGCGGCGGTCAGCTGGTTCTCCGCCAGCAGCACCACGTCGTACGAGTTGAGCGTGGTCGCGGTGACGGTGCTCAGGTCGGCGGTCTTGTAGTAGTTCAGGCCCTCGGCCTTGAGGATCTCGCCGTAGTACGTGGTGTACGGGTTGGCCGAGTTGGTGACCAGCAGGATCGGGCCCTCGTTGCCGGGTCCGCTGCCGGGAGTGCCGCCACCGCCGCCGGACGGCGTGTAGGTGGCGTAGATGGAGTAGTTCAGCGAGCCGGTGGAGACGGCGCCGAAGCTGCTGGGCCAGGTGCCGAAGGCCGCGCCGCCGGTGGAGTAGCCGCTCTGGCCGCCGGTGGCGTAGTTCAGGTTGTTGACCGCGGCGGAGACGCCGTTGGAGTTGTACGCCAGCCAGTAGGGCGTGTTCGGCGCGAGCGTGGCGGCGACCGGCAGGGTGTTCCAGGCGTGCGCGGTGAGCGTGCCGGAGGCGGAGGAGCCGAGCAGCGGGCCGGGCTTGCCGGCCACGTCGCCGTAGACCGCGACCTGGTACTGGTCGTTGGGCGTGGCGCCGACGGCGCCGACGTACACGCTGACGCTGTTGACGGTGCCGCCGCTGGCACCGGTCACGAAGCGCGAGGTGTTGATGTAGTTCGAGTCACCGGAGTCGGTGGCGGTGCCGGTGGTGTTGTTGCCGAGGACGGCGGTGGTGTCCGCGTGTGCCGCGGGCGCCACCATCAGTCCGCTCGCTGCGAGCAGGCCCACGAGCAGCCCGGCGATTCGTTTTCTGATCCTCACGCCAACCCCCCAAGGTCGGATGACCGGATGAACGGCAGAAGTGCCGCCCTCCGTCCTACCGGCTCCGACCCCGGCGCGTCCGCAGAACCCTCACATCACAGCCACGACTTCCGGCCATCTAGGAGACGAAAGCTCCGCATCCGATCAGTCTGTCTGCACACGTTCAAGAATTGTCGGCGGGGCGGCTCAGCCCTTCACCGAACCGGCCAGCAGCCCGCGGACGAAGTACCGCTGCAGGGCGAAGAACACCGCCAGCGGGATGATCATCGACAGGAAGGCGCCCGCGCTGAGCAGCTCCCAGTGGCTGCTGTCCGACCCGGACAGCTGGGCCAGCCGGGAGGTGATCGGCGCCACGGTCGGGTTGCCGCCGGCGAAGGTGAGCGCCACCAGCAGGTCGTTCCACACCCAGAGGAACTGGAAGATCGCGAACGAGGCCAGCGCCGGGGCGCTCAGCGGCAGCACGATCGACCGGAAGATCTTGAAGTGCGAGGCCCCGTCCACCACCGCCGCCTCCATCAGGTCGCGCGGCAGCTGGGCGATGAAGTTGTGCAGCAGGAAGATCGCCAGCGGCAGCGCGAACATGGTGTGGGTCAGCCAGACCGGCAGGTAGCTGTCCTTCAGGCCGAGGGCCGGGACCAGCGTCACCGACCCGAGGTGCGCGCCGGTGGAGAACAGCCGCAGCAGCGGGATCAGCGACATCTGCAGCGGCACCACCTGCAGCGCGAAGACCACGAAGAAGAGCGTGTCGCTGCCCTTGAACCGCACCCAGGCCAGCACGTACGCCGCCATCGCGGCCAGCACCAGCGGGAAGACCGTCGCCGGGATGGCGATCGCCACCGAGTTGACCAGGTACGGCATCAGGCCGCCGGAGGTGCCGAACGAGTTGTCGAACAGCACCGAGTGGTAGTTCTCCAGCCCCAGGTCGGGGTGGACGAACGCCTCCCACCAGCCGGAGGAGACCACGTCCTGCTTGGGCCGCAGCGAGGTGACCAGCAGGCCGACGGTCGGGATCGTCCACAGCACCGTGACGGCGATCACCAGGGCGCTGGCCAGCGGGGAGCTGAACGCCCGGCGGATCGCCTTGGCCGGCGGCAGGTCGGAGCGGGCCGCCTTGCCGGTCCCGGGGGCGGCGGCCTTGTCGAGGGTGGGCTCGGCGCTCATCGGGTCGCACGCTCCTTGCGCAGCAGGGCGATGTTGTAGACCACCAGGGGGGCCACCGCGAGGAAGAGGATCACCGCGAGGGCGCTGCCGCGGCCGGTGTTGTACTGCTCGAAGCTCTGCGAGTACATCTCGTTGGCCAGCACCTGGGTGCCGAAGTTGCCACCGGTCATGGTGCGGACGATGTCGAACGCCTTCAGCGTGATGATCATGATGGTGGTGAGCACCACCACCAGGGTGGTGCGGATCATCGGCACCGTGACGTGCAGGAACAGCCGCACCCCGGTGGCGCCGTCGAGCCGAGCGGCCTCGGTGATCTCGTCCGGGATGGCCTTGATCGCGGCGGACAGCACCACCATGGCGAAGCCGGTCTGCACCCAGACCATGGCGGACATCAGCAGGAAGTTGTTCAGCGGTTGGCTCAGGATCCAGTTCGGCGGGTCGTCCCAGCCGACCGCGACGGCGAGCTGGCTGAGCAGGCCGACCTGGTTCTGGCCGCTGCCGCGCGACTCGTAGAGCAGCTTGAAGATCAGCGAGGCGGCCACCAGCGAGACCGCCATCGGCATGAAGATCAGCGACTTGTAGATCGCCTGGCCGCGCATCCGGTCGACCAGCATGGCCAGCAGCAGGCCGAGCCCGGTGGCCGCGACCGGGGCGACCACCAGCCAGAGCAGGGTGTTCAGCAGCACGTCGTGGATCTGCGAACTGGTGGCCGCCCAGCCGTAGTTCTTCCCGCCGACGAACTTGGCCGCGTCGGCGTCGTAGAAGCTCAGGTAGACGGTGCGCAGCAGCGGCACCACCAGGCCGACGACCAGCAGGAGGGCCGCGGGGCCGAGCATCAGGACGACCGCCAGCGGCCGGGAGAAGCGTCCGGTGGCGCGGCCCGCCGCGAAGAAGACCGCGAGCAGCACGCCGAGGAAGCCCAGTACGGCGCCCGCGGTGTTGCCGAACTTGATCGCCGCGTCCTGCCACAGCGAGTCGGCGAGGTGGAGCGCCGGCCCGGCGAGCCGGGTGTCGGTGGGCATGCGGAGGATCCTTCCTCGGGGCACGGGAAGGGCAGCGCGGGTGGACCCGCGCTGCCCGTTGGCGTCCGGTTACTGCGGCCAGGCCGCGTCGATGTCGCTCGCGGTCTTCTGGATGGACTGGCCCTCGGCGAACCAGGCGGTCAGCGCCTTCCACTCGGCGCCCGAGCCGACGGCGGCGGGCATCAGGTCGGAGGCGTCGAACCGGAAGGTGGCCGCGGGGTCGGTCAGCGACTCGGCGGAGAGCTTGTCGATCGGGTCGGTGTACAGGCTCTTGTCCACGCCCTGGTTCGCGGAGACCCAGCCCGGAGAGGTCTTGACCCGGCTGCTGGCCCACTCGGAGGTGGACAGGTAGTTCTGCACGGCCTGCACCTCGGGCCGGTCGGAGAACGCGGCCAGGAACTCGCCGCCGCCCTCGACCGGGGTGTTGACCTGCGGGTTCACCGCGGGCAGGTGGAAGGCGAAGACGTCGCCGTCCGGGCCGATGTTCGTGCCCTTGGGCCACTGCGCGCGGTAGAAGGACGCCTGCTGGAGCATCGCGCACTTGTTGCTGAGGATCGGGGTGCCGGCGTCCTGGAAGGTGGTGGTGGCGATCGTCTTGACGTCGCCGAAGCCGCCGTTGACCCAGGCCGGGTTCTGCATCCAGTCGCCGACGGTCTTCATCGCGGTGGTGATCTTCTCGTCGGAGAACTTCACCTGGTGGCTGATCCACTGGTCGTAGACGTCGCCGCCGTAGGTGCCGAGGACGACCTCCTCCAGCCAGTCGGTGGCCGGCCAGCCGGTGGCGGTGCCGGATCCGATGCCGCCGCACCAGGGCTTCGCCTCACCGCCGGCCCGGGCGATCTTGTCGCTGAGCGCGACCAGGTCGTTCCAGGTCTTCGGGACCTCGTACCCGGCGGCCTTGAACGCCTTGGGCGAGTACCAGACCAGCGACTTCATGTTGGCGCTCATCGGCGCCGCGTAGAAGGTGCCGTTGACCGAGCCGTACTGCTTCCAGACCGGCGACCACTTGTTCTCGTTCTCGACGGTCTGCTGCGGCGGCTTGACCACCTTGCCGGACTTGACCATCTGGGCGAGCAGGCCGGGCTGCGGGATGATCGCCAGGTCGGGGGCGTTGCCGCCGGCCACCCGGACCGGGAGCTGCGACTCGAAGTCGTTGGAGCCCTCGTAGACGATCTTGATGCCCGTACAGGTCGTGAACTCGGACCAGGACTTCTCCAGCGAGTCCGACTCCGGCGAGAGGATCGACGCGTACATCGAGACCTTGGTGCCGGAGTGGCCCGCGTAGGCCTGGTACTTGGCGCAGTCACCGGTCAGCGCGGAGGCCGACCCGCCCCCTCCGCCGCCGCCGTCCGAGGAGCTGTTCGAACAGGCGGCTGTCAACGCCAGTGCCAGGACGGCCGGTACGGCGAGCAGCCGACGGCGTCCAGTGGTCACGGGGGTGGTCAATGCGGTCCTCCTTGCCAGGGCATGGGCATGCCAGCCGTAAGACAGAACAACACTGCGCTGTACCGGAGATGTGGATCTGTACCCAGCGATCGCTGGCTCAAAGACGTTAACTCACCGGTACCCCCAGGCCAAGGAGCGCGTTCGACCTTCATCGGGCAGCGCCCCAGTTGTAACCGCTCCGTGTTATGAGACGCCCGCACGCCTTTCACCTGCGGAACTCCCGGCCCGCGCCGTGCGCCGGGTCAGGCCGGGTACCGCTCCGCGAGGAACTCCGCGAAGGTGGTCCGGCCCGCCGGGTGGGCCGGCACCAGGTTGCCGCCCGCCCGCAGCGCCCGGCCCGTCCCGCCCGGCAGCGGTGCCCGCAGCACCGGGCGGCGCCGGCCGCGGGCCGCCAGGAAGTCCGCCGCCAGCGCCTCCACCGGACGCACCTGCGGCCCGCCGAAGTCGTCCGCCCGCCCGACCGGGCCCGCCTCGGCCAGCTCCGCCACCCGCTCCGCGACCTCCCGCACGTCGACCGGCTGGAACGACACCCCGCGCGGCACCAGCAGCACCGGCGCCTTCGACAGGCCGTCCAGCACCCGCGCCACCAGGTCGTGGAACTGGGTGGCCCGCAGCACCGTCCACCCCAGGCCGGACTCCACCACCAGTCGCTCGCACTCCGCCTTGGTCCGGTAGTAGCCGAGCGGCACCCGGTCCACCCCGACGATCGACACGTACAGCAGGTGCCCGGCCCCGGCGGCCCGGGCCGCCTCCACCAGGCGGCGGGTGGCCTGCACGTCCCGCTTGCCGTTGGTGGTCGCGCAGTGCACCACCGTCCCGGCGCCGGACAGCGCCGCCTCCACCCCGCGGCCGGTCACCAGGTCCCCCACCGCCCAGCCGTGCTCCCCCGGCGTGTGCGCCTGCCGGCTCAGCACCCGCACCGGGCAGCCGCGCGCGAGCAGCCGGCGCACCACCACGCGCCCCAGGGTCCCCGTACCGCCCGTCACGAGTATCGGCCGCATCGCGCTCACCCCTCAGCTGTGCCAGTACCCCCAGCCTGCCCGCCGCCGCCCCCTCCGGCAGCCCGGCCCACGCAGCCGGGGGAACGCGGTCACCTCCGGGCGCGCGGCCGGGCGCCGCACGGCCCCGCGCCGCACCGGGCGCTCACGCCCCGACCGCCCCGCCCGCGGAGCCGATCAACCGGCCGTCGGTGGACAGCGGCGGGTCCGCGACCACCGGGAGGCGGTGCCGGGTGAACGTCTCCGTGCACGGCTCCGCCCGGTTGCCGACCCCCGTCTTCGTGAACACCTCGCGCTTGTGGTCGTGGGCCGTCTGCTCACGTAGGTGATCTCCCCGTCCGGGCGCGCCATCACCGGGCCGGGCGCGTCCGGGGCCTCCGTGTCGTCGATGCCCTTCCGCAGCAGGCCCGGCGCAGGCCGACCGCCGCACCGGAGCTCACCGCGCTGGGGGGAAACACCGTGAACGCCACTTCGACCGGACGCGCCGGTCCGGCCGGGGCCGGGGTGCTGCCGGCCCTGCTGCTCGCCGCCCGCGGGTCCGGCGGGTCGGGCAGCAGCAGCGCGGCCGACCACGGTTCGCACGACGACGGGACGAGCAGCTCCACCGTCTTGGGCTCGGACAGCACGGACAGCGGTGACGACAGCGCGAGCAGCGACGACGGCGTCTCCACGTTCGACCCGGCGAGCGCGACCGGCACCCCGCTCCAGGGCCGCTACACGGTCGACGGCGCCCTGAGCACCTTCTCCGGGACGCGCACCACGCAGTTGGCGGCCGGCAGCGGCGCCCTGACGATCGAGGGGAGCACCGACTTGGAGGAGCGCACCCTGCAGTTCTCCTGGGCGTCCTCCACCGGGATGGCCGCCCGGGTCGACGGCCAGAACTTCGCGCAGGCGACGTCCAGCCTGTGGAACGCCACCGGCCGGACCGGCTTCTGAGACCCCCGCCCGGCCCGTCGGGGGGCGGGCCGGGCGGGCCGGAGGGGGGCGGCTGCCCGTGGCCGGGTCAGAGGTCCTCCGGCCACGGGTAGCCGAGCAGCTCCGCGTACCGGACGTTGCCGCCGCAGACCCGGGCCCAGGTGCGCGGGTCGGTCGCGGCGATCCGCTCCACCAGCTCGGCGGCCAGCGCCTCCGGGTCCCCGGGCGGGACGGTCAGCTCGGCGATGAACTGCAGGTAGGGCAGGTCCGAGCGGTCGTCGGGCACGGACGGGTGGTAGAAGAGCAGGTCGATCCGGTCGAGTTCCGCGCGCGTCGTCCACATCGCCTGGAACTCGCACTCCCAGGCGGCCAGCAGCTCCGGGCGCCGGACCAGCTCCGCCTCCAGCAGGCGGCCGACGCTGCGCGCCGGAGAGTCCTCGACCGCGGCGCCCGCGCGCTCGGCCTCGGCCAGGTACTGCCCGGCGTCGAACCGGTAGGCGGGCAGGTCGAGGCCCGCGAAGCCCGGGTTGCGCCAACCCTCCCAGCGCACCGCGCCGCCCTCCCGGCGCACCGTCACGTACAGTGCGCCGCAGCAGGTCTCCTCGCCGCAGCCGCCCCGGTGCAGCCGGACCTCCCGGGGCTCGGGGCCGGGCAGCAGCGGGCTGTACGCCCCGAGCAGCGCACCCGGGCCCGGGCCGGTCAGCTGGTGGTCGAAGCCGGCCGCCAGCAGGTCCGACCCGTCGACCAGCAGCCGCAGTTCGGTCCGGTCGCGACCCGGCACCCCGCCGATCCGCAGTTCCAGCCGGCTGGTCGGTGTCTCGTCCATCCGAGCACCGTACGGCCCGGACGGGCGGGCGGGGAAAGGGATTTCAGTACTCGCAGTCCTCGGCCAGCTCGTCCCGGGGCAGTCCGACCAGCCCCGGCACCGCCCCGGCCAGGTCGGTCAGCTCCGGGCCCAGCTGGTACCAGGCCACCGCCAGCCGGGAGAAGCAGGCGGGACCGCGCTTGATCGAACGGCTGCTGAACAGGCCGACGCGGCGCACCAGGGGCAGCCGCTCCTCCGGCCCCATCCACCCCTCGTGCCCGCCCTCCGGGTGCTCCCGCACCGGCTCCACCAGGTGCGCCGGGATCGACGGGTAGTACCGCGTGAGCGCACCTCGTAGATTCTCCACGCTCCGGTCGTTGACCCTTCGGCACGGGTAGCCCTCCGGCACGCCCCCGTACGCGGGTGACCTCCGCACCTCGTCGAGGCGGATCGAACGGCCGGAGGTTACCACCGGTGGCGGGCCGCTACCCCCGGACCCGGTGGTCCGCGAACGCCCGCAGCCGGATCCGGGACGGCCCGGAGTCGGCGAGCCAGCGCATCCGCCCGTCCCCCGCGGCGAGGGCGGCCCGGGCCGTCGCGCACCAGTCGTCCCGGTCGAGGGCCGCGAGGTAGGCGGCGAGCGCGGCGGCCCGCCACACCCCGTCGGCCTCCCCGCCCGGCTCGACGGCCCCGCCCGGCCCGGCAGCCCCGGTGGGCTCGGCGGCCAGGTGCCCCGCCAGCACGGCGGCGACGAGGAAGCGCTCGACGGTCGGGGGGAGGCGGCCGGTGTTCCGGGCGTGGGCCGCCAGGACGGCGGCGGCGTGGGGGTAGCGCCGGAGGGACATGCCCATGCCCTCGCAGTCTTCCATGACAAACAGCAACCGGCCGGTGTGGTCGAGCAGTTCGACGTCGTGGCCGAACTCCGCGAGCGCTTCGTGCAGCCTGCCGACCGTGGCCACCCGGCCCGCGAAGTAGCCGTTGAGGCCGTCGCCGTCGACCGCCCGGCGCAGCAGCCAGGGGCGGGCCGCCGGGTCGTCGAGGCGGCAGAGCGCCTCGACCACGTACACCCGGCCCCAGCCCTCGACCCGGTCGGCCAGCCAGCGCAGGGCCTCCGGACCGCCCGGCAGCCGCTCCAGGGCGTGCGCCGCGAGCGGGCCGAAGCGGTGCGAGAGCAGGCCGACGGTCCGGATCAGCGGGACGTCGTCCGCCGTGGCCGTCTCGGCGAGCAGGGCGAGCCCGACCGTGGCCGAGCACCGGTCGCCCGCGTGCCGGACGAGCCACCGCCCGGTGTGCCGGGCGCGGTCGGCGCCGGCCCGGCGGGCGGCGGCCGCGATGGCCTCGTGGCGGTGGAACGGGACGTGCAGGTCGTGGAAGGACCACTCCAGGGCGCTCGGCGGGGCGTCGGGCCGGGCGAAGTGGGCGTCCAGGACGCGGGCGACGGCGGCGGCCCGGGCGCTGCGGCCTTCGGGTGCTTCGGGGAGTTTCCGGCCGCGGTGCGATCCGTCGTCCGGGTACGGTTCGCCGTTCCGGGGCAGGGGCCCGTCCGGGGCCCACCGGTGCAGCTCCGCCGCGTGGTCGTACAGGCTCGTCCGGGCCCCGGGGCCGCCGGTCGCGCTCACCGGCGGGCGGCGGGTTCGATTCTCTTCGTCATGCCGCCGATCATGGCAGCGGCCCCCGACCCGGACAAGCCTCCGCCGCACCCCGTCGACCGCACCCCGCCGTCCGAACCCCGTCGTCCCAACCCGGACGCCGAGCCCCGGACGCCGAACCGCCCGCCCGCCCGGGCGGACGGGCGGACGGGCGGACGGGCCCGCACGTGGGCGGACCGGCGGCCGCTCCGGGTGTCAGCTGCAGCCGCTGGTGGAGCCGCAGCCCTCGCAGAGGTAGCAGCTGCCCGCGCGGCGCATCTTGGTGCCGCAGGAGAAGCAGAGCGGGGCGTCGGCGTTCAGGCCGAGGCGGATCTCGGCGAGCTCGGTCGAGTTGTGCGCGGCCGGGGCGGCCTTGGGCTGCTCGACCAGCGGGAGGGCGACGTGCGGCTTCTCCGGGGCGAGCGGGGCGGACTGGGCCAGCGACTCGATGTCGACGTCGTCCTCGACCGGCTCGTACGAGCCGGTCTCCAGGTGCCGGGTGCGCTCCTCGACGGAGTGGATGCCCAGCGCGGAGCGGGTCTCGAAGGGCAGGAAGTCGAGGGCCAGGCGGCGGAAGATGTAGTCCACGATGGACTGCGCCATCCGCACGTCCGGGTCGTCGGTCAGGCCGGCCGGTTCGAAGCGCATGTTGGTGAACTTGGCGACGTACGTCTCCAGCGGGACGCCGTACTGCAGGCCGACCGAGACGGCGATGGAGAAGGCGTCCATCATGCCCGCGAGGGTCGAGCCCTGCTTGGACATCTTCAGGAAGACCTCGCCGAGGCCGTCGTCCGGGTAGGAGTTGGCGGTCATGTAGCCCTCGGCGCCGCCGACCGTGAAGGAGGTGGTGATGCCGGGGCGGCCCTTGGGCAGGCGCTTGCGGGTCGGCCGGTACTCGACGACCTTCTCGACGGCGGGGGCCGCGGCCCGGGCGGGGGCCGAGGTCGCCGCCGGGGTCTTGGTCTTGGCCGAGAGCGGCTGGCCGACCTTGCAGTTGTCGCGGTAGATCGCCAGCGCCTTGACGCCGAGCTTCCACGCCTCGAAGTAGATCTCCTCGACGTCCTCGACGGTGGCGTTCTCCGGCATGTTGACGGTCTTGGAGATGGCGCCGGAGATCCACGGCTGGATCGCGGCCATCATCCGGACGTGGCCCATCGGGGAGATCGACCGCTCACCCATCGCGCAGTCGAACACCTCGTAGTGGGCGGCCTTCAGGCCGGGCGCGTCGATGACGTTGCCGTGCTCGGCGATGTGCGCGACGACCGCCTCGACCTGCTCGTCCTGGTAGCCGAGGCGCTTGAGGGCGCGCGGGACGGTGCCGTTGACGATCTGCATCGAGCCGCCGCCGACCAGCTTCTTGAACTTGACCAGGGCCAGGTCGGGTTCGACGCCGGTGGTGTCGCAGTCCATCATCAGGCCGATGGTGCCGGTCGGGGCGAGCACCGACGCCTGCGCGTTGCGGAAGCCGTTCCGCTCGCCGAGGCGGACCACGTCGGCCCAGGTCTCGTTGGCGACCGACCAGACCGGGCCGTCCAGCTCGTCCAGCGGGGCGACGGCGGCCGAGGCGTCCGCGTGCTGCTTCATGACCCGCTGGTGCGGGGCGGCGTTGCGGGCGTAGCCGTCGTACGGGCCGACCACGGCGGCGAGTTCGGCGGAGCGGCGGTAGGCGGTGCCGGTCATCAGCGAGGTGATCGCGCCGGCCAGGGCGCGGCCGCCCGCGGAGTCGTAGGCGTGGCCGGTGGCCATCAGCAGGGCGCCGAGGTTGGCGTAGCCGATGCCGAGCTGGCGGTAGGCGCGGGTGGTCTCGGCGATCTTCTCGGTCGGGAAGTCGGCGAAGCAGATCGAGATGTCCATCGCGGTGATGACCAGCTCGACGACCTTGGCGAAGTTGGCCGCGTCGAAGCTGTCGTCGTCGCGGAGGAACTTCATCAGGTTCAGCGAGGCCAGGTTGCAGCTGGAGTTGTCCAGGTGCATGTACTCGGAGCACGGGTTGGAGGCGTTGATCCGGCCGGACTCGGGGCAGGTGTGCCAGTGGTTGATCACCGAGTCGTACTGGATGCCCGGGTCGGCGCAGGCCCAGGCGGCCTCGGCCATCTTGCGGAACAGGCCCTTGGCGTCGACGGTCTCGATGACCTCGCCGGTCATCCGGGCCCGCAGGCCGAAGGTGGTGCCCTTCTCGACCGCGGTCATGAACTCGTCGTTGACGCGGACCGAGTTGTTGGCGTTCTGGTACTGGACGGAGGTGATGTCGTCGCCGCCCAGGTCCATGTCGAACCCGGCGTCGCGCAGTGCGCGGATCTTCTCCTCCTCCTTCACCTTGGTCTCGATGAAGGCCTCGACGTCCGGGTGGTCGACGTCCAGCACGACCATCTTGGCCGCGCGGCGGGTGGCGCCGCCGGACTTGATGGTGCCGGCCGAGGCGTCGGCGCCGCGCATGAAGGAGACCGGGCCGGAGGCGTTGCCGCCGGAGGAGAGCAGTTCCTTGGAGGAGCGGATCCGGGACAGGTTCAGGCCCGCGCCGGAACCGCCCTTGAAGATCATGCCCTCTTCCTTGTACCAGTCGAGGATCGAGTCCATGGAGTCGTCGACGGACAGGATGAAGCAGGCCGAGACCTGCTGCGGCTGCTGGGTGCCGACGTTGAACCAGACCGGCGAGTTGAAGCTGAAGACCTGGTGGAGGAGGGCGTGGGTCAGCTCGTGCTCGAACACCTCGGCGTCGTCCGGGGAGGCGAAGTAGCCGT
This sequence comes from Kitasatospora saccharophila, assembly GCF_039529925.1. NCBI lineage: Bacteria > Bacillati > Actinomycetota > Actinomycetes > Kitasatosporales > Streptomycetaceae > Kitasatospora > Kitasatospora saccharophila. The sequence goes on from NZ_BAAANS010000018.1 coordinate 74,066, forward strand.
GCTTCTCGCCGGCCGCGCGGTAGGTGAGCACCACCCGGTCGATGATCTGCTTCAGGCTCCACTCGCGCTGCGGGGTGCCGACCGCGCCGCGGAAGTACTTGCTGGTGACGATGTTGACCGCGTTGACCGACCAGAAGTCGGGGAACTCGACGCCGCGCTGCTCGAAGTTGATCGACCCGTCGCGCCAGTTGGTCATCACCACGTCACGGCGCTCCCAGGTGACCGCGTCGTACGGGTGGACCCCAGGGGTGGTGTAGATGCGCTCCAGCCGCAGCCCGGCCTTGGGGCCCTTGGCCCCCTTGCCGGCCTTGTCCGACTTCGACCCTCGTGCGGACCCGCTCGTGGTGTCTGTCACTGCTCCTGCTCCTCCTCCTGGGCAAACGCCCGAAGTGCCCGAAAAAGTCCGGGCACGACTGGTTCGTTCCGTCCGTGCGCGGGCATGGGGGAACCCCACCACCGTGCCGGGTGCTGCTGGTACTGCGCTGACTGCGATGACTGCGTGGAAAAAGTGGGTTGGGGCGGCCGGCGCGGGCGCTAGGGCACGGGCACCGGCTCGGGGACCGCGGGCCGCTCCGAGCGCAGCTCCGCGATCGCGGCCTCGAAGTCTTCGAGGTTGTCGAACGCGCGGTAGACGGAGGCGAACCGCAGGTACGCCACCACGTCCAGTTCCTTCAGGGGGCCGAGTATGGCCAATCCGACGTCGTGCGTCGAGAGTTCGGCGCTGCCGCTGGCCCGGACGCACTCCTCGACCCGCTGGCCGAGCTGGGCCAGCGCGTCCTCGGTGACCGGGCGGCCCTGGCACGCCTTGCGGACGCCGGAGATGACCTTCTCGCGGGAGAAGGGCTCGGTGACGCCGCTGCGCTTGATCACCATCAGGGTGGCGGTCTCGACGGTGGTGAACCGCCGGCTGCAGTCGGGGCACTGCCTGCGGCGGCGGATCGAGCTCCCGTCGTCGCTGGCCCGGCTGTCCACGACTCTGCTGTCCGGATGCCGGCAGAAGGGGCAGTGCACCTGGAACTCCCTCCCTGCGACCCGACGGCGAACAACTCGCCACACTCTACCCGAACACAACACCTGTGCCCGATCGAGGAGACTAGCCACTAGATCTAGTGGCTGGCACGACGCCACGCCGAGTGAACGCGCGGTTTCGGGGACAGGCCGCGGGGTGGCGCCATAGACTGTTCGAGTCGAACAAGCAATCGACTTACACCCGGAGCCTTGATCAAGTCAGCCGACCTCGAATAAATTCACTCGAACGTGTGTTTGGCGCAACCTTTCGATAGAGGGGCCAGTTGAGCTGGGCAGATGGAGCACCAGCCCGACGAGAGGGTCGCCGCGATGTCCACCCCCAGCGCCACCAGCGTCATGCACACCGCCGAAACCAAGACCGCCATCCCGGTGCAGGAGCGTTCCGCGCGCACCACTGACCAGGAGAGCATGGACCAGACCATGAGCCGCAGTCAGCCGATCGAGGAGACCCCGCCCGGTGCGCCCGCCCCCGTCGTCCGCTCCCTCCCCGGCCGCCCGCCCGGCATCCGCACCGACGAGGCCGGTCTGACCGAGCGCCAGCGCCGGGTGATCGAGGTCATCCGGGACTCCGTCCAGCGGCGCGGCTACCCGCCGTCCATGCGCGAGATCGGCCAGGCGGTCGGCCTCTCCTCCACCTCCTCGGTCGCCCACCAGCTGATGGCGCTGGAGCGCAAGGGCTTCCTGCGCCGCGACCCGCACCGCCCGCGCGCCTACGAGGTGCGCGGCGTCGAGGTGGCCCGCCCGGCCGCCGCGGAGACCTCCGGCCGGCCGTCCACCTCGTACGTGCCGCTGGTCGGCCGGATCGCGGCCGGCGGCCCGATCCTGGCCGAGCAGACCGTGGAGGACGTCTTCCCGCTGCCCCGCCAACTGGTCGGCGAGGGCGAGCTGTTCGCGCTCACCGTCAAGGGCGACTCGATGATCGAGGCCGCGATCTGCGACGGCGACTGGGTGACCGTCCGCAAGCAGCCGGTCGCCGAGAACGGGGACATCGTCGCCGCGATGATCGACGGCGAGGCGACGGTCAAGCGGCTCAAGCGCGAGGACGGCAAGATCTGGCTGATGCCGCACAACGCGGCGTACGAGCCGATCCCGGGCGACAACGCGACGATCCTCGGCAAGGTGGTGGCGGTGCTCCGCCGCCTCTGACCCACCGCGGCACGGCAGCAGTACGGCAGCATGACGGAGAAGGCCGGTCCCGGGCGGGACCGGCCTTCCGTGCGCCCGGCGCCGCTTCCTCCGTGCTCGGCGCTGCCCGCCCGTGCTCAGCGCTGCTTGACCGGCGGGGCCGAGGCGTCGATCGCGGCCAGCGAGCGGCGGACCTGGTTGCGGTCGGTGGTGTACCAGAAGTCCGGCATCGAGGAGCGGAAGAAGCCGCCGTAGCGGGCGGTGGCCAGCCGCGGGTCGAGGACGGCCACGATGCCCTTGTCGTCGGCGGCCCGGACCAGCCGGCCGGCGCCCTGGGCCATCAGCAGCGCGGCGTGGGTGGCGGCGACCGCCATGAAGCCGTTGCCGCCGTGCGCCTCGACGTCCTTCTGCCGGGCGCTCATCAGCGGGTCGTCGGGGCGCGGGAAGGGGATCCGGTCCATCACGACGAGCTGGCAGGCGGAGCCGGGGACGTCGACGCCCTGCCAGAGCGAGAGGGTGCCGAACAGGCAGGTCTCGGCGTCGGCGGCGAAGCCCTTGATCAGCTCGCCGAGGGTGTCCTCGCCCTGGAGCAGGATCGGCACGTCGAGGCGTTCGCGGAGCTTCTCGGCGGCGGTCTGGGCGGCCCGCATCGAGGAGAACAGGCCCAGCGTGCGGCCGCCCGCGGCGCCGATCAGCTCGGCGAGCTCGTCGAGCATCTCGGGCCGGTCGGGCTCCCGGCCGGGCGGCGGCAGGTGTTTGGCGACGTAGAGGATGCCCTGCTTGGGGTAGGTGAACGGGGAGCCGACGTCCAGGCCGCGCCAGTACGGCGGGGCGTCCTCCCCGCTCTCGGCGGCGGGGCCGTCGGGGGTGCGGTGGTCGGGGAGCCTGGTCTCGCCGGGCAGGCCGAGCGAGCCGGCGACGCCGTTGAAGTCGCCGCCGAGCTTGAGGGTGGCGGAGGTGAGGACGACCGAGCGGTCCCGGTACAGGTTCTCCCGGAGCAGGCCGGAGACGGACAGCGGGGCGACCCGCAGCGAGGCGGTGCCCGGGCCGAAGCGGTCGGAGCGCTCGATCCAGATCACGTCGTACTCGGAGCCGGTGAGCAGCCGGTCGGCGGTCTCGTGCAGCGTCTCGGCGGAGGCCATCGCCTGCTTGCGGACGGCGTCCTCGTCGGTGAGGCCCTTGTCCCGGGTCTCGCCGAGGGAGGTGATCACCTGGCGGCAGGCGTCCCGGACGGCGGCCACCGCGTAGCCGAGGTACTCGGGGAGCTCGTCGACCTGGCCGGGCTGGGCGGTCTCCATCAGGCCGTGGAAGTTCTCGGCGGCGGCCTGGAGCGCGTCCACCGCCTTCTCGTTGGCGAGCTTGGCGGCGCGCTTGACCGCCCGGTTGACGGCGCCGACGGTGAGCTCGGCGGTGGCCGCGCCGGTGACCCGGTTCACCAGCTCGTGCGCCTCGTCGATGATCAGCAGGCCGTGCTCGGGCAGCACGGGGGCGCCCTCGATCGCGTCGATCGCGAGCATGGCGTGGTTGGTGACCACGACGTCGGCCAGCTTGGCGCGCTCGCGGGCCTGCTCGGCGAAGCACTCCTCGCCGTAGGCGCAGCGGGAGGCGCCCAGGCACTCCTTGGAGGTGACGGCGAGCTGGGCCCAGGCCCGGTCGGAGACGCCGGGGGTGAGGTCGTCGCGGTCGCCCGTCTCGGTCTCCTCGGCCCAGTCGCGCAGCCGGAGCACGTCCTGGCCGAGCTTGCCGGTGGGGCCGCCGAGCGCGTCGACCGGGTCGAACAGGCCCTCGCCCTCGTCGCTCGGGGTGCCCTCGTTGGCGCGGTGCAGGCACAGGTAGTTGGAGCGGCCCTTGAGCATGGCGAACAGCGGCCGGCGGCGCAGCACCGGGTGCAGGGCCTCGACGGTGCGCGGCAGGTCGCGCTCGACGAGCTGGCGCTGCAGGGCGAGCGTCGCGGTGGCGACGACCACCCGGTCGCCGTGGGCGAGGGCGGGCACCAGGTAGGCGAGGGACTTTCCGGTGCCGGTGCCGGCCTGGACGAGCAGGTGCTCGCCCTCGTCGACGGCGGCGGCGACGGCCTCGGCCATCCGGACCTGCCCGGGCCGCTCCGTTCCGCCGACGGCGGCGACGGCGGCGTGCAGCAGCTCGGGGATGCGGGAGGCGGGGACCGGCGCGGGGGGCTCGGCCGTCTCCGGGCCGCCGGGCAGGGGTGCGGTGGTGTCGTTCGTCATGACGCCCCCCAGCCTACGGGGCGGGACTGACAACCCGGACCGGTTGGGCGGGAAGGCGCACGGCGGCGTGCAGCGGGTTGTCGACCTGGCCGTGCACGGCGGCGTGCGGGCGGTCGGGCCGGTCCCGGTAGCCGTCCAGCAGCAGCCGGTTGCGGTTCAGGCAGAGCCGGTCGATCCGGGGCGCGAACAGGTCGAACAGCCGGTGTCGGTCCGCGAGTTCGGGGAAGCGGCGCTGGCAGCGCAGGATCTCGGCCCGCAGCAGCTCCCAGAACTCGTCCTCGGGCAGGCCGAGTTGGTCCTCCAGCAGCGGGGCGAGGTAGCGGTAGACGCCGATGAACAGGCCGGAGTGCAGGAACTGGCAGAGGTAGTCGGGGGCCTCCCGGTTGAGCACCCCGGCGATCTCGGCGGGCAGGTCGGCGAGTTCGGCGAGCGGCTGGTCGCTGAGGTTGACGTCGTCGACGAAGTCCTTGACGGCGAGCCGGACCGGGACGTCGTCGCGGTCGAAGAGCACGATGGCGTTCTCGCCGTGCGGGGAGAACACCAGGCCGTAGCGGTACAGGAAGTGCAGCAGCGGCGGCAGCATGGCGGCGAACAGCCGGCGCACCCACTCCCGGGGGGCCAGCCCGGAGCGGGTGACGAGTTCGGCGGTCAGCGCCCGCCCGTCCGAGCCGGTCTGCAGCAGCGCGGCCAGGGTGCGGGCCCGTTCGCCGGGTTCCTGGTAGCGGCCGAGCGGTTCGCGCCAGATCGCGCCGAGCAGTTCCTTGTACTGGTAGGGCGCGTCGGGCAGGTCCCGGTACAGCGGGTGCTCGACGGTGACGGAGGCGATCTCGCCGAGCAGCACGACCCGGCACTCGTCGCGCAGGTAGGGGTCGGTGTCGCGCAGGTGGTGGATCCAGGCGGTGACGGCGGGCGCGGCGAGCGCGCGTTCGGTGGGCAGGCCGCGCCAGACCAGGGTGTTGAGGATGGCGAGCGGCAGTTTGACGGTGCAGCGGTCGGGGCGGCTGAGGTTGAAGAAGGAGCGGATCGACTGCTGGGGCAGCCGCAGGTCGCCGTCGGTGGGCAGCGGGACGATCCGGCCGTCGGCGATCCACGGCGCGAACAGGCCGACCACGGTCTCGTCCCACTGCCAGGGGTGGACCGGGAGCAGGTGGAACTCGTGGGCGCGGTCGCCGAGTTGGTTGCGGAAGGCGGGGTCGAGCTCGGTCTCGTAGATGGCCGGGTCGCCGCGGAAGGAGGCCAGGCTCTCGTGCACGGCGAGCCAGGGCAGGGGGCGCGGCAGCCGGGCCTCCGGGGTCCAGCCGGCCGCGTCGGTGGCGGAGAAGCCGAGCCGGCCCTTGTTGGCGACGATCCACGGGTGGCCGCTCTGCCGGCCCTCCAGGGCGACGTGGTCGAGGTCGGCGAGTTCGGCGGCGGTCAGCGCGGTGGCCCGCAGGTGGGCGTCGGCGATCAGGGTGGCGGTGAGCTCGCGGACCAGGTGGCCGGTGGTGTCGCCGCTCAGCCCGAGCACGTGCCGGGCCTGCTGGAGGAAGCGCAGCGGGTCGTCGCCGCCCTCGATCGACGCCGCCTCGACCCGCCAGCTCCCGTACGCGCAGCGGCGGGCGGCGAAGCGGTAGTCGGCGTCCGGGAGCCGCAGCAGGTAGCGGCCGCCGCCCTCGGCCCGCGGCTGCAGCAGTTCCTCGTAGGCGAACTCGCCGAGCAGTTTGGCGAGCAGGTCGCGCCCGGCGGCCCGCCAGTGCTCGGCGGTGAGCTGGGGCGGCAGGTGGAGGACTGGGTCAGCGGCTGGCTGCGGCACGCTCGGTTCCTTCCTGGGGTCGCGGGAGCACGGCGGCGGTCGGCGGCTCGAAGGTGGTCCAGGCGGTGCGGTGGGGCAGCGGGTGGAGGGCCTTGCCCGCGACGGCGTTGAGGATCACGGCGGCGCGGTGCGCGCCGAGCCCGAGGTCCGGGGTGCCGACACCGTGAGTGTGCAGCTCGGCGTTCTGGACGTACAGACCGCCGGTGAGTTCCGGCCGGGTGGCGACCCGGTGGTCGAGGTCGACCCGGTAGCGGCCCTGCTCGTCCCAGTCGATCAGGTCGGCGATCGGGTCGAGGGCGGCGGGGCGCACCGCCCGGTAGCCGGTGGCGAGCACCACGGCTTCGGTGCGCACCAGGTGGCGGCGGCCGGAGTCGCCGTGCCGGCAGTGCAGTTCGAGGCCGCCGCGGGGGCCCCGGCCGGTTTCGGTGACGGCGGTGCCGGGGAGGATCTCGACCGGTTCGGCGTCGATCGGGCGGCCGACGGTGCGCTCGTACAGGTGGTCGTGGATCTCGGCGAGGGTCTCGGCGCTGGCGGCCTTGTGCAGCTGCCACTGGGCGGGGACGAGGGCGTCCCGGACGTCGGCGGGCAGGCCGTGGAAGTAGCGGGTGTAGTCGGGGGTGAACTGCTCCAGGCCGAGCTTGGAGTACTCCATCGGGGCGATCGCCCGGGTGCGGGTGAGCCAGCGCAGCCGGGTGCCGTCGCCGGCCCGGTGGCGCAGCAGGTCGAGGAAGACCTCGGCGCCGGACTGGCCGGATCCGACCACGGTGACGTCCCGGGCGGCGGCCAGGTCGCGGCGCCGGGTCAGGTAGTCGGCGGAGTGCAGCACGGCGGGGTGGCTGCGCAGCGGGGCGAAGGCTTCGGGGCGGACGGGTTCGGTGCCGGTGCCGAGCACCAGGTTGCGGGCGCGGTGCACCGCGCCCGCCGCGTGCACCAGGTAGAGCCGCTCCCCGGCGTCCCAGTGGACGGCGGTGACGGGGCTGCCGAAGCGGCAGTTCGGCAGCCGGTCGGCGGCCCACCGGCAGTAGTGCTCGTACTCGCGGCGGGGCAGCTGGAAGCGCTCGCTGAAGTAGAACGGGAACAGCCGCTGCTGCTCGCGCAGGTAGTTGAGGAAGGACCAGGGGTTGGTGGGGTCGACCAGGGTGACCAGGTCGGCCAGGAACGGGACCTGCATCCGGGCGCCGTCCACGAGCATGCCGGGGTGCCAGCGGAACTCGGGCCTGGCGTCGAGGAACAGCGCGCCGACCGTCTCGGCCCGGTCGGCGAGCGCGGCCAGCGAGAGGTTGAACGGGCCGATGCCGACGCCGATCAGGTCGTACGGCTCGGGCTGCTGGCCTGCCGTGTCGTCGTGGGAGGTCATGTCGTCCTAGGTAGCGGCGGGGTGTCGGCGCGCCGGCGGATCATCAGGGCGGCGCGTTTGTCGGGCAGGTCGAGGTCGGCGACGCGGGTGAACCCGGCGCGGGCGAACGCCCGGACGGAGGGCGTGTTGCGGACGTCGGGCTCGGCGAGCACCCGGGTGCAGCGGGGTTCGCGCTCCAGCAGCCGGGCGGCGATCGCGTCGAGCAGCGGGGCGGCCAGGCCCCGGCCGCGGGCGGCGGGGGCCAGCAGCAGGTGCAGGCCCAGGTCGTGCGGGCGGGCGGGGTAGTGCGCGGCCAGCGGGTCGAGGTCGGCCCGGTACAGCTCGAAGTAGCCGGTGGGCGCGCCGTCGAGCAGGGCCAGCACGGGGCGGCTGCGGCCGTCGCCGTCGAGTTGGGCGGCGAGGTGGGCGGCGGTGGTGCCGGGCGGGCCCGCGAGGGCCCACCAGCGGTCGGTGTCCGGGTCGTTCATCCAGCCGGTGAGCAGGTCCAGGTCGGCGGCCGACCGCACGGTGCGCAGGACGAGTTCACCGGCCGGGGTGGGTATCGTCCCGGTCTCCGGGATCACGCCCGGGCCACCGGGTTGTCGATCTCGACGTACACCGACTGGGTCTCGACCGGGCCGACCAGTTCGTCCAGGCCGTGCAGCCGGGTGAGCAGGTTGGCCTTGCAGCGCAGGGTGGGCGCGTCCAGCAGGTGGGCGGGCAGCGCGGAGCCGGTGGCGGTGGCGGCGGGGCCGGTCAGGAAGCGGCGCAGCGCGGCCAGCAGCAGCTGCTCGTCGGCGAGGCCCTGGGAGCCGAAGGCGCCGATCAGGCCGAGCACGTGGTTGATGCCGAGGTAGTAGGCGAAGCGCTCGTCGGCGACCGCGTCCGGCACGAAGGTGTCGCTGTGGGCGCCGAGTCCGGGCAGCAGGGCGTGCAGCCGGTCGGCGTGCGAGGCGCGGAAGTAGTAGCCCTGGTTGTCGCGGTAGCGGCCGCCGGCCGGCCAGCCGAGGGTGTCCAGCAGGACCAGGCTGTTCTGCTGGTGGGCCTCCAGCGCGATGCCGGCCCGGCCGTCCAGCCAGAGGACCGGCAGGACCACGGCGTCCAGGTAGCGCAGGAACCACTCGGTGGCGACGGTCGGTCCGGGGCGGCCGGTACGGGCGGCCAACTCGCCGATGACGTCCGAGAGTTGCGAGCCGATTCGACCGACGCCGACGGGCTGCTCGGCGACCAGCCCGGCCACGCACAGCGCCCGGTCGGCGGGCCCGAACGGCATCTGCCGCAGCACGGTGTCCAGGCCGTTGGGGTCGGCCAGCGCGGGGTGGTCGACGCCGATCCAGGCCGGGTCGCGGACGATGTCGAAGCCGGGGTGGGCGGCCTGCCACCGCGCGGCCAGGCCGGCCTCCAGCAGCCGGTGCACCTCGGCGCCGCGGTGCAGTTCCTTGCGGAGGTTCTCCCGGCGGGAGTTGGTGATCCGCAGGCCCAGCGAGAGCTTGAGCATCCACGGGGTGCCGGGGCGGCAGACGGTGCGCACCGAGCTGGTGGGGTGCCAGGGTTCGCCGTGCTGGCCGAGGTCGGTGAGCAGGCCCCGCTCCAGCAGGTCGGCGACGGCCGGGCGCAGCGCCAGCTCCCTGGCCTGCCAGGGGTGCAGCGGCAGGGCGGCCGTCCCGGCGGGCAGCGGGCGGCCGAGCAGCTCGGCGGTGAGCCGCTCGACGGGGGTGCCGGTGGCGGAGTCCCCGGCCAGCAGCGAGCGGTGCACGGCCCACCAGTGCAGCCGGAAGCTGCCGTGCAGTTCCGGGGAGTACGCGGCGGACTGGGCGGGGCCGAGGCCGTCGCGGCTCTTCGGGGTGGGGTGCAGCGGGTGGCCGAGCAGCAGGGACTGCTCGGCGCGCAGGAACGCGTCCGCGGGCGCGGCGGAGATCGCCCGGCGGTGGGTGAGGATCTCCGCGGTGCGGCCCACCGAGTCGGCCACCCGGGCGGTCAGGTCGGCGAGTTGGCCGGGTTCGGGGCGGCCGGTGGCGCCGGCCACCAGGGCGGCGACGGTGACCGCGTCGACCGGGTGCCCGACGTCGCCGGTGGAGACGGTGGCGGGGCCGAAGCGGTGCCAGCCGCAGGCCGACCAGTGCCGCACCGGCGCGGACAGCTGCGCGGCGCCGCCGAGCACCGGGATGCGCAGCAGGTCGCCGTCCGGGCGTTCGGCCGCGGTCTCCCGGGCCCAGCAGCGCAACAGGCTCTCGGTCGCGGCGTGTTCGGCGGCCACCGCCGGGTCGGGGTCGAGCAGCGGGTCCGGGTCGGGGTGCCCGGCCGCCGGCCGGACGGTCGGGGGAACGCCGGTGAGGGTGCTGGTCAAATCCGCTCCTTGAGCCGGTGGCTGCCATCGGGCTTCAAGTAAGGGTTACCTATCCCGTACCGCCGGGCACAAGATCGGCTCACTCGTTCCGGTGAGTTTCGATCGATCACTCACTCCCAGGTGTGAGCGCGCGGCACCCTGACGGACCGTCACCATCACGGTTCGATGACCGGTCGCCAACAGCCGGGCCCCACCCCGCTGCCGTGCCGCGCCCGGATGAAAGACTGGCCCGGGGAACGCTTTTCTTCACTCGGGGGGCGATGGTGAGGGCACGGAGGGTGGTGGCCGTACTGTCCGCGGTCGCCGTGCTGGTCGGCGGGGCGGCCGCCTGCACCCCGACCGGCGACGGGGGCGACGGGAGTCCGCGCGACTTCGCCGAGTTGAAGCGCTGGGGGTTCTCCGAGTGGGACCGCTGGGCGCAGCACCACGGCTTCCGCAACCCGGTGGTACCGGGCCTGTGGAGCGCCGAGAAGATGGACCAGGCCCCGCCGCAGCAGCCCGCCCCGGCACCGGAGGACCCGTCCGCCGCGAGCCCGTCCGCAGCGGCGTCGGCGAACCCGAGCCCCGCGGGCCCGAGCACCGCGAGCCCGACCGCACCGACCGCGTCCGCCGTGCCGTCCGCCGCCGTACCGTCCGCCGCGCCGCCGCCGCCGGTGGCCGCGCAGCCGGTGCCGCGCCCGTACACCAGTTACCCGGCGTCCGGGAAGGTGTTCATGACCGCGCCGAACGGCGGCACCGGCCAGTGCTCGGCCACCGTGGTCACCGACCCGCAGCACCCCGGCCGGAGCAACCTGGTGTGGACGGCCGCGCACTGCGTGCACGAGGGCAAGGGCGGCGACTGGTACCGGAACCTGGTGTTCGTGCCCGCCTACAACAGCTCCGGCGCGGCCGGCGACCACCGCAAGGCGACGCTGGCCGAGGTCGCCCCGCTCGGGCAGTGGTGGGCCGACAAGGTGATCACCTCGCCGCTGTGGACCACCGAGGGCACCAAGGGCGGGGACGCCGCGAACCAGTACGACTTCGCGGTGATCAAGGTGCACGGCCCGGCGGGCGAGACCCGCTCGCTGGAGGAGGCGATCGGCACCGCCGTCCCGGTGTGGTTCGACGCCCCGCGCGAGCAGCTGTCGATCCAGGCCTGGGGGTACCCGGCCGTGGCGCCGTTCGACGGCCAGGAGCTGGAGCGCTGCGACTCCGGCCGGCCGGGCTCGCGCAGCTTCGACCCGGCGCGGCCGCCGATGCTGGTGATCGGCTGCACCATGACGGCCGGCGCCTCGGGCGGCGGCTGGTTCGCCGACGGGCCGGACGGCCGCCAGCGCCTGGTCAGCAACACCTCGATCGGCAGCTCGGCGCACACCACCCTGAACGGCCCCTACTTGGAGGACGTGGCCCGGGAGGCACTCGCCTACATCTCGCAGAAGTGACCGCTCCTCCGGGCGGCCTCCCGCCGCCGCCCCGCGCCCCGACGCCCGGCCCGCCGGCGTCCGGCGCTCCGACGTCCAGTACACCGCTGTCCAGCACACCGACCACGGGGGAACACCCATGACCGATCAGCGCCGCATAGCCCGCCGTACCAGGAACGCGGCCGCGGCCGCCCTGGTGACGGTGCTCGCCGTCAGCACCGCGGCCTGCAGCAAGAGCGCCGACCCGAGCCCGGCGGCGAGCTCCGCCCAGCCGTCCTCCACCTCCTCGAAGCCCTCCGTCGACATCGCCGACGTGCAGAAGTTCCTCGCCGAGGTGCCCAACTGGGGTGCCGACGACTGGAAGAAGTGGGCCTCCCAGAACGGCTTCAAGCCGGAGGACTTCGCGACGATCAAGCACTTCTGGGACCAGGAGAAGCCCGTCGCGCCGCGCGGCGGCACCTCGGTCACGCCGGAGAAGCAGGCCCCGTCGCTGCAGAAGGTGGTGCTCCCGCCGTCCGTCCCGGCCAAGGCCGTGCCGCACCCGTACAGCCCGGACACCGCCCTGCTCGGCCGGATCATCCTGAAGAACGCCGAGGGCGAGGACCACTCCTGCTCGGGCACCGTGGTCACCGACCCGCAGCACCCCGGCAAGAGCAACCTGGTGTGGACGGCCGCGCACTGCGTGCACGGCGGCAAGGGCAGCGACTACGACAAGCAGCTGATGTTCCTGCCCGGCTACAACCGTTCCGGCGCCTCCAGCCACGGCAAGCAGCCGGAGGACTGGCAGGACATCGCCCCGCTGGGCCGCTGGGTGGCGCAGAACATGGTGGTGCCGCCGCAGTGGACCCGGGAGGGCCTGCACGTCGGCAACCAGGCCAGCCAGTTCGACTTCGCGATCGTCCGGGTGGCGCCGCTCGACGACACCCGTTCGCTGGAGGAGGCCGTCGGCGGCTCCGTCCCGATCGCCTTCAACCTCAAGCAGGCGGACATCGCCGCCCCGAAGGCGTACGGCTACCCGGCCGACTCGCCGTTCGACGGCGAGGAGCTGGAGCACTGCGACTCCAACACCGCGCTGGTCCCGTTCACCTACAACCCCTCGCGCCCGCCGATGCTCATCATGGGCTGCACCATGACCGGCGGTTCCTCCGGCGGCGGCTGGCTGACCAAGCAGGGCGGCAAGGCGGTGCTGTTCTCCAACGTCTCGATCGGCGACCCGGTGTCCGGCTGGCAGGCCGGCCCGACCCTGGGCCCCGAGGCGAAGAACCTGTTCGACGCCTTCGTCTCGGGCTGACCGGACCGGACGGAGGCCCGGACGGGCCGCCGGGAACGGACCGGCGGGCGAGAACGGAAAGGCCGCCGGGAACGGACGGGCGGGCGGCGCACCCGGGGGTGCGCCGCCCGCCCGTCGGGTCGGTCCGGCCGCGTCAGGCCGTGACGACCTCGTACTTCTCCAGCTCGCCGGCCAGCACCGTCGCCACCTTGGCGTGCAGCAGGGTGCCGTCCGCCGTGTGCTCGGTGGAGATCAGCTCGCCCTCCGCGTGGACCCGGGAGACCAGGTCGCCGCGGGTGTAGGGGACCAGGGCCCGGATCTCCACCGCGGGGCGGGGCAGTTCCCGGTCGATCAGTTCGAGCAGCTCCTCGATGCCCTGGCCGCTGCGGGCCGACACCACGATGGCGTGCGGCTCGCGGCGCAGCAGGCGCTGGAGGACCAGCGGGTCCGCCGCGTCGGCCTTGTTGATCACCACGATCTCCGGCACGTTCTGCGCGTCGACCGAGACGACCACCTCGCGGACGGCCGCCAGCTGGGTCTCCGGCTCGGGGTGCGAGCCGTCCACCACGTGCAGGATGAGGTCGGCGTCGGCGACCTCCTCCATGGTGGACCGGAACGCCTCGACCAGGTGGTGCGGCAGGTGCCGGACGAAGCCGACCGTGTCGGCCAGGGTGTAGAGCCGGCCGCTCGGGGTCTGGGCCCGGCGGACCGTCGGGTCCAGGGTGGCGAACAGGGCGTTCTCCACCAGGACGCCGGCTCCGGTGAGCCGGTTGAGCAGCGAGGACTTGCCCGCGTTGGTGTAACCGGCGATGGCCACCGACGGGACGTGGTTGCGCCGCCGCTCCTGCCGCTTGGTGTCGCGGCCCTTCTTCATCTCGGCGATCTCCTTGCGGAGCTTCGCCATCTTCTCGCGGATCCGCCGCCGGTCGGTCTCGATCTTGGTCTCACCGGGACCGCGGGTGGCCATGCCGCCGCCCGAGCTGCCGGAGCCACCGCCACCCATCTGCCGGGACAGCGACTGGCCCCAGCCGCGCAGGCGCGGCAGCATGTACTGCATCTGCGCGAGCGAGACCTGCGCCTTGCCCTCCCGGGACTTGGCGTGCTGGGCGAAGATGTCCAGGATCAGGGCGGTGCGGTCGACGACCTTGACCTTGACCACGTCTTCGAGGTGGATCAGCTGGCCGGGGGTGAGCTCACCGTCGCAGACCACGGTGTCGGCGCCGGTGGAGGCGACGATGTCGCGCAGCTCCTTGGCCTTGCCGGAGCCGATGTAGGTGGCCGCGTCGGGCTTGTCGCGGCGCTGGATCACGCCGTCCAGGACTTCGGAGCCGGCCGTCTCGGCGAGGGCGGCGAGCTCGGCCATCGAGTTCTCCGCCTCCTCCAGCGTGCCGTCCGTCCACACCCCGACGAGCACCACGCGCTCCAGGCGGAGCTGGCGGTACTCGACTTCGGTGACGTCCTGCAGTTCGGTGGAGAGGCCGGCGACGCGGCGGAGCGCGGCGCGCTCGGTGCGGTCGTACTGCTCTCCGTCGTAGTTGCCGAGGCCCTCGTCGATCGCCGCGAGGTCCTCGTCCATCAGGGCTTCCGCCTTGAGGTCGGTGAGTCGGTTGGCGGACTCGCCCGATCGGGTGCGGCTGTCGAACGTGGAGGTCATTTCATCCTTGGGTTGATCGGATCGTGCTCTCGGACAACACGGCGGAGCCGCCGTGAATTCCCCACGATGGTGGCACGTCCGCCGTGTCCGAGCCATCCCTTTTACCAGTGGCCTCCTCGGCCCCGGCACCCGCCCCCGCCGCCGCCTCCGGCCCGCTGGGCCGGTAGACGTCGTACACGCCGGAGACCCGGAGCATCGCCCGCATCACCGCGGGCAGCGCCGCCGCGTCCGGCAGTTCGAGGGTGTAGCTGTGCCGGACCCGCAGCTGGCGGGGCGGTTCGACCTCGGCGGAGAAGATCGACACGCCCTCGCCGGAGATCGCCGCGGTGAGGTCGGCGAGCAGCCGGGGGCGGTTGAGCGCCTCGGCGTGCAGGGTGGCCCGGTAGCCCCACTGCGGGGCGCCGCCGGGCAGCCAGCGGACGGCGGCGGCGTGCCGGCCGCCGCGCAGCATCCGGACGCCGGTGGGGCAGCCCGCCCGGTGCACCGCGACGGCCCCGCCGCGCAGCACGATGCCGGTCACCTCGTCGGGCGGGACGGGCGTGCAGCAGCGGGCCAACCGGACGGTGGCACCGGGCAGTTCGGGCACTTCCGCGGGGGCGGCGGCGGGCGGCGCGGGGGGTGCGGCGGGGGCCGGGGCGGTGTTCGCGGCGGGCTGTTCGGGCAGTTCGGGGGCGGCCGGACGGGCGGCGAGCCGGCGGGCGACGGCGAGCCGGGCCCCGGGGGTGCGGACGTACTCCAGCCACTGCGGGTCCGGGCCGCTGTCCTCGCCGTCGGGGGCGAGCAGCAGGCCGAGCATGTCGCCGTCGCGCAGTTCGGTGGAGAGCGCGGTGAGCCGGCCGTTGACCCGGGCGCCGATACATCGGTGGCCGGTCTCCTCGCCGAGCTGGTAGGCGGCGTCCAGGCAGCTGGAGCCGGCCGGCAGGTGCAGGGTGGCGCCGTCCTCGGTGACGGCGGTGATCTCGCGGTCGTCGCGCAGGTCAGCGGTGAGCGCGGACCAGAAGGCGTCCGGGTCGGGGGTGTCCTGCTGCCAGTCGAGCAGCCGGGCCAGCCAGCCGGGGCGGGCCGGGTCGGTGCGGTCCTCGGGGTCGTCGGCGGCGCCCTGCCGGTCGGCGGCGCGCGGGTCGCCGAGGGCGACCACGCCGGTCTCGGCGACCTCGTGCATCCGCCGGGTGCGGACCAGCACCTCGACCACCTCGCCGCCGGGCAGCGCGACCGCGGTGTGCAGCGACTGGTACAGGTTGAACTTGGGGGCGGCCACGAAGTCCTTGAACTCGCCGGGCAGCGGCGTCCAGCAGGTGTGCAGCTCGCCGAGCACGGCGTAGCAGTCGGCGTTCTCCTCGACCACCACCAGCAGCCGCCCGAAGTCGGCGGGCCGCAGCCCGGCGCCGTCCGGCCCGGCCCCGCGCTTGATCATCAGCCGGTGCAGCGAGACCAGGTGCCGGGGGCGGACGGTCACGGCGGCGGGGACGCCGGCCTCGGCGAGCTGGCGGCCGAGCTCGGCGGCGAACGGGGCGAGCACGCCGTCCGTCCAGCCGCCGGCCACCGCGCCGGTGCGCCCGTACTCCTCGGGGTGCAGGGTGGCGAAGACGATGTCCTCCAGCTCCGCCTTCACCACCTGGATGCCGAGCCGCTCGGCGAGCGGGATCAGCACGTCCCGGGTGACGTTGGCGATCCGCACCTGGCTGGCGGGCTTCATGTGCCGGATGGTGCGCATGTTGTGCAGCCGGTCGGCGAGCTTGATCACCATCACCCGGACGTCGTCGCCGGTGGCGACCAGCATCTTGCGGAAGGTCTCGGGCTCGGCGGCGGCCCCGAAGTCGACCTTCTCCAGTTTGGTGACGCCGTCCACCAGATACGCCACCTCGGGCCCGAAGTCCTCGGCGACCTGCGCCAGGGTCACCTCGGTGTCCTCGACGGTGTCGTGCAGCAGCGAGGCGACCAGCGTGGTGGTGTCCGAACCGAGCTGGGCGAGGATCATCGTGACCGCGAGCGGGTGGGTGATGTACGGCTCGCCGCTCTTCCGGGTCTGCCCCCGGTGGCTCTCCTCGGCGAGGCGGTACGCCCTGGTCAGCAGCGGTACGTCGGCCTGCGGGTGGTGCACCCGGTGGGCCTGGACGATCGGCTCGATGGCGTCGGGGACGGGCGTCCGCCCGGTGGCGAGCAGTGCCGCCCGGCCGGCCCGGCCGAGCGCCGCACGGCTGAACCGGCCCGCCTGCTGCTTGGACGGCGAACCCGCCAACTCGGAGCGGATGGTCATCTGCACCTCCGGCAGCAACACCGGAGCGACGGCCGACCCGGTGGTCCATGCTACCGAGCAGAGCACGTTGCGCGAGCCCCCGCTTCCCCTCTGTCACCCGGATCACTCGAACGGGCGGATTAGCCGGAGAGCGGTCTGGGAAGCGGGAGCTGACCCGCCGTCGCCCTGACCCCCCGTCGCACTGACCGGCCGTCAGGCGAGCACGCCCTCCGCGACGATCACCGCGGGGCCGGTCATCTCGATCCGGCCGTCCGGGAACTCCTCGATCACCAGCCGCCCGCCGGGCAGGTCCACCGTGTAGCGCGCGGACTCGCCGGTGACCGCCGGGTCGGCCCCGTCGCGCCGGATCGCCGCCACCGCGACGGCGCAGGCGCCGGTGCCGCAGGAGCGGGTCTCGCCGGAGCCGCGCTCGTGCACCCGCATCGCCACGTGCCGCTCGCCGCGGTCCACCACGAACTCCACGTTCACGCCCTGCGGGTAGGCGCCCGCGGGGGCGGTGGCCGGGGCGTCGAGCAGGTGGCCCGCGTGCGCCAGGTCCGCGACGAAGGCGACGGCGTGCGGGTTGCCCATGTTGACGTTCAGCGCGGGCCAGGTCCGCCCGTCCACGGTGACGGTGATGTCGTCCGGGCCGGGGAACACGGCGCGGCCCATGTCCACGGTGACCTCGCCCGGGGTGCCGTCCGGGGCGTCCTCGGCGATCCGCACCCGCTTGACCCCGCCGCGGGTGGCCACCGCCAGCTCGCCCGGCTCGGCGTGCCCGGCGTGCACCAGGTACCGGGCGAACACCCGCACCCCGTTGCCGCACATCTCGGCGATCGAGCCGTCCGCGTTGCGGTAGTCCATGAACCACTCGGCCTGCCCGGCCATCCCCGCCGCGGCGGGCTCGGCCGCCGAGCGGACCACCCGCAGCACGCCGTCCGCGCCGATCCCGGCCCGCCGGTCGCACAGGGCGGCGACGTCCGCCGCCGACAGGTCGAGCCGACCGTCCGGGTCCGGGACGATCACGAAGTCGTTCTGGGTGCCGTGCCCCTTGAGGAAGGCCGTTCCGCTGGTTCCGCTGCGCTCGCTCACACCGCCGATGGTAACGGGGGCCGCCGGGCGACCGGCCCGCGGTGCGGCGCTAGCCGCGCAGGTGGACGACCCGCCAGACGGCGAGCGCGACGGCCGCCGCGGCCAGCAGGGTGTACAGCACGATGGCCTTCCAGCCCGCCCGCTCGCCGCTGCCCCGGCGGGGCACGCCCGGCCACTTGTAGCCGGCCCGGCGGCCGGCCATCGCGCCCCAGCCGACCGAGGCCGAGGTGATCAGCAGGCCGAGCATCCCGATCATCGCGGTGGCGCCCTCGCTGCCGAAGGCGAGCGGGAAGGCGAACATCAGCGAGCCGAACATCAGCGTCGCGGCGATCGGCAGGATCTGCCACCAGCGCAGTCGGCGGCGCGGCCGGATGTCCCGCTCGTGGACCACGCCCGGCGCGGCGGCCAGGTCGTCGATGGCGGGCAGCGCGACCGCGTACGAGGTGGTGGGGACGGCGAGCTCGGGAAGGGTCTCGGACCCGTCCGAGACGTCGCCGAGCAGCTCATCGGTTTCGGGGCCGGTACCCGTTGACACGCGGCCTCCCCTGACGGCTCGACACGAGCTCCGGGGCTCGCGGGCAGTGAGGCCGGCCCGCGTGCCGGGCCTCGGTGCTACCGATGATGGCACGTACCAACACTCCGGCAGGGGGTCCCACGGCTTGATCGGGTGATCCGATGCCAGGACGTGATCCGGTCGTGACCGCCGGTGCCTTCTGCACCTGCGTCTGCCGGTGCAGACGCCGCGGGCCTGGCCGGATCGGGCCGCCGGACAGCCGAAATGCGCCGGTCAGCCCGCCCTGCCGGGTTCTTCCGGACGGTGGATCAGTTCCAGTGCCCGGCCCAGCAGCCCGACCGGATCGGCGCCCTCGGGGCGGTCCAGCCAGTGGATCCGGTCGTCCCGGCGGAACCAGGACTCCTGCCGCCGGGCGAACCGGCGGGTGGCCCGGACGGTCTCCGCCCGCGCCTCGTCCTCGGTGCACTCCCCCGCGAAGAACGCCAGCACCTGCTGGTAGCCGAGCGCCCGGCTCGCGGTCAGCCCCTCGCGCAGCCCGGCCGCCTCCAACTCCCGCACCTCGTCGAGCAGCCCGGCCTCCCACATCCGGTCCACCCGCAGCTCGATCCGCCGGTCCAGCTCCGGACGGGGCACCCGGACGCCGATCTGCACCGCGTCGTACACCGCCCGCTGGGTCGGCAGGCTGGCCGTGAACGGGCGCCCGGTGAACTCGATGACCTCCAGCGCCCGGACCACCCGCCGCCCGTTGCTGGGCAGGATCGCCGCCGCCGCCGCCGGGTCGAGGCCGGCCAACCGCCGGTGCAGCACTCCGGAGCCGACCCGCTCCAGCTCCTCCTCCAGCCGGGCCCGCACCTCGGGGTCGGTGCCGGGGAACTCCATCTCGTCCACCGCCGCCCGCACGTACAGGCCGGACCCGCCGACCAGCACCGGCACCTGCCCCGCCGCCAGCTGCCGGTCCATCTCCGCCCGCGCGAGGCGCTGGTACTCGGCCACCGAGGCGGTCTCGGTCACCTCCCACACGTCCAGCAGGTGGTGCGGGACGCCGGCCCGCTCCTCGGCCGTCAGCTTGGCGGTGCCGATGTCCATGCCCCGGTACAGCTGCATCGAGTCGGTGTTCACCACCTCCCCGCCGAGCTCGCGGGCGATCGCCACCGCCAGGTCGGACTTGCCGGCCGCCGTGGCGCCGACCACCGAGACCACCCGGGGCAGGGCGTCGGAACGCACAGAAGGGGAAGAAGAGGAACCGCTCACCTCCCCAGTCTCGCAAAACCCGGGCACCTCCCGTGTCGCGGGCTCGTTGACCGGGGAGGATCAGCTATATCCGGTACCGATATCACCCGATTCGCGAGGAGCGCACTCCATGGGCCTGATGGACAACCTCAAGGGCAAGGCCGAGGAACTCAAGGAGAAGGCCAGCGAGCTGGCCGGCAAGCACGGCGACAAGATCGACAGCGTGGTGGACAAGACCGGCGAGGCGATCGACAAGGCCACCAAGCACAAGTACTCCGACAAGATCGTCAAGGGCACCTCGGCCACCAAGCACGCCCGCGACGACTTCGCCGCCAAGCCCAAGGACGACTGACCCCGCCCGGGGCCCGCGCGCCGTCCAGCACGCCCGGCGTGCCCGGCGTGCTCGGCGCGTTCGGCGCGTTCGGCGCGCTCAGCGCGCTCAGCGCCAGGAGGCCACCAGGTAGCCGACGCCGTACGGGGCGTCCTCGTACCGCAGTTCACCGCTGAGCGCGGCGCCCTCCGCGGCACCCGCCAGCACCTGCCACGGGGCGCGCCCCTCGGCCATCAGCTCGGCCGACAGCCCCGCGTCCAGCCCGGCCAGCGCGGACGCGTCCGCCCCGGCCAGCGCGAGCGCCACCGCCCGGTCGTACCCCTCGGCCCGCTCGTCCAGGTACCCGGGCGCCTTCACCGAGCGCCGGGCGCTGCCGTCACCGAGCACCAACAGGCCCACCCGGTCCGCGAGTTCGGCCAACCCCCGGCCCAGGCCCAGCAGCCGCTCGACGCCCGTGTCCGGCCGCACCGCGACGGCGTGCGTCGGCACCCGGACGCCCGCCTCCTCCAGCAGCCACGCCCCCACCGTCAGCGCGGGCGACAGCTCCGGACCGTCCACCCCGCCCAACGGCAGCCGCACCGCCTTCGACACCCCGTACCGGCGCAGCGACCCCGCCCCGCCCTCCGTCCACACCCCGGCCCGCTCGCCGGTCCCGACCACCACCACCAGGTCGACCCCCGCCAGCTCCCCCACCGCCGCCAGGCACGCCCCCCGCAGCTCCGCCACCTCACCGGCGGCCCCCACCGCCACCTCCGGCACGAGCAACGGCGGACAGGGGCACACGGCGGCGGCAGCAAGCATGACGATCACTCTACGCGGAGCGCACCGACGGGGAACGCGGAACCGGGGGCGCGGGGAACTGCGCGGCCGACCGAGCACGCACAGCCGGATCGCGAAGCAGGACGAGAGCTCGCGCTGTCCCGCGACCTCGCTGACGTACCGCTCCCGCTCCGCGCAGTTCCCCACGCCCCCGGCTTCGCGTCCTCCGGTTTCACCCCGGCGCAGCAGCCCGGCCGAGCGCAGCGGCTACTCGCAGCCGCAGCCGCCCCCGCCCGGCGCCGCCGCGACCTGCTTGGGCGCGCCGATGCCCGGCAGCCCCAGCATCACGCCCGCCGGCTTCGCGGCCGGCGCCGCCTGCCGCTTCTCCCACGCGTCGCCCGCCCGGGTGCGGCGCACGCCCAGCGCGGGACCCTCGGCGAGGAGGTGGTGCGGGGCGGCGTAGGTGATCTCGACGGTGACCATGTCGCCGGGCCGGACCCCGCCCTCGGGCCGCGTGAAGTGGACCAGCCGGTTGTCGGGCGCGCGCCCGGAGAGCCGGTCGGTGCGGTCGTCCTTCTTGCCCTCGCCCTCGGCGACCAGGATCTCCAGCCGGCGGCCGACCTGCTTCTTGTTCTCCTCCCAGGAGATCTCCTCCTGGAGGGCGACCAGCCGCTCGTAGCGCTCCTGCACCACGGCCTTCGGGACCTGGTCCGCCATGTCGGCGGCGGGCGTCCCGGGCCGCTTGGAGTACTGGAAGGTGAAGGCGTTGGCGAACCGGGCCTCGCGGACCACGTGCATGGTCTGCTCGAAGTCCTCGTCACTCTCGCCGGGGAAGCCGACGATGATGTCGGTGGAGATCGCGGCGTCGGGCATCGCGGCCCGGACCTTCTCGATGATGCCGAGGAAGCGTTCCTGCCGGTAGGAGCGCCGCATCGCCTTCAGGACGGTGTCCGAGCCGGACTGCAGCGGCATGTGCAGCTGGTGCATCACGTTGGGCGTCTCGGCCATCGCGGCGATCACGTCGTCGGTGAAGTCGCGCGGGTGCGGCGAGGTGAAGCGGACCCGCTCCAGGCCCTCGACCTGGCCGCAGGCGCGCAGCAGCTTGCCGAACGCCTCCCGGTCGCCGAGGTCGGAGCCGTACGCGTTGACGTTCTGCCCGAGCAGGGTGACCTCGACGACGCCCTCGGCGACCAGGGCCTCGACCTCGGCGAGCACGTCGCCGGGGCGGCGGTCCTCCTCCTTGCCCCGCAGGGCGGGGACGATGCAGAAGGTGCAGGTGTTGTTGCAGCCGACCGAGATCGCGACCCAGGCCGCGTACGCGGACTCGCGCCGGGTGGGCAGGGTGGAGGGGAAGGTCTCCAGCGATTCGAGGATCTCGACCTGGGCCTCGCGCTCGACCGCGGCGCGCTCCAGCAGGGCGGGCAGGTGGCCGATGTTGTGGGTGCCGAAGACGACGTCGACCCAGGGGGCCTTGCGGACGATGGTCTCGCGGTCCTTCTGCGCCAGGCAGCCGCCGACGGCGATCTGCATGCCGCGGTTGGCCTGCTTGGCGGGGGCGAGCCGGCCGAGGTTGCCGTAGAGCTTGTTGTCGGCGTTCTCGCGGACCGCGCAGGTGTTGAAGACCACCAGGTCGGGATCGCCGTCGCCGGCCGCCTTGGCGTAGCCGGCCTCCTCCAGCAGCCCGGACAGGCGCTCGGAGTCGTGGACGTTCATCTGGCAGCCGTACGTGACGACCTTGTAAGTTCGCAAGCTCTCCTCCATACCCACAGAGCCAAGGGTACGGGCAGCGGAGAGGGCCTCCCGCCGGGCGGTGGGGGCTGGCAGTATCCACGGCATGGCTGCTGCGAACCTCCCCTCCCGTCCGGGTGCCGCGCTGCGCCGGGTGCTGCGCCACCGGCTGTTCCGGCTCGGCGCGGTGCTGCTGCTGGTGGCGGCGGGCGCGGGCGGCTGGTGGGCGTCCTCGGCGTCCTCGGCCTCGGGCCCGCACGGCCGGGTCACCTTCGCGACCGGGGTGAACGGCGGGGTGTACGACCGGTACGGGGTGCTGCTGCAGCAGTACCTGGGCGTGCACATTCCGGGGCTGAAGGTCCGGCTGGACAACTCCGAGGGCTCGCTGGACAACCTGGAGCGGGTGCTGGCGGGCCAGGACGACTTCGCGGTCGCCACGGCGGACTCGGTGGCGACCTTCGGCAGCCCGCGCAAGCCGGAGCTGCGGGCGATCGCCCGGCTCTACGACGACTACATGCAGCTGGTGGTGCCGGCCGACTCGCCGGTGCACTCGGTGGCGGACCTGCGGGGGAAGCGGGTCGGGGTGGGGCAGGCGAAGTCGGGGGTGAACCTGGTGACCCGGCGGCTGCTGGAGGCGGCGGGCCTGAACCCGGACCGGGACGTGCGGCCGTCCCTGGTCAGCGTCGGCCAGGCGGCGGACGGGCTGCAGCGGAAGGAGCTGGACGCGTTCTTCTGGTCCGGCGGCCTGCCGACGACCGCGCTGACCGACCTGTCGCAGCGCACCCCGATCCGGATCGTGCCGATGGGCGACCTGTCCGACCCGCTGCACCAGCTGGCGGGCCCGGGGATGGACGCGTACCGGGCGGCGACCATCCCGGCCGACGCCTACCCGGACGTGCAGCCGGAGCGGGTCGCGGTGCCGACGGTGGCGGTGCCGAACCTGCTGGTGACCCGGGCGGACGTGGACCCGGCGCTGGTGGAGGCGCTGACCCGGGCGGTGATCGACAGCCGGGACGACATCGGCGGCCAAGTGCACGCCGCCCAGCTGGTGGACCTGCGCACCGCGGTGTACACCGATCCGCTGCCGCTGCACGACGGCGCCGAGCGCTACTACCTGTCGGTCAAGCCCTGACCGCTCCGGGGGCCGCGGGCCCGCCGCGCCTCACCGGCGGCGCCGGGGCACCGCCAGCCGGACGGTGAGGCCGTGGGGCTCGGCGGGCGCGAAGTCCAGTCCGCCGCCGCCGGCCAGCAGCAGGGTGCGGGCGATGGACAGGCCCAGGCCCGAGCCGTCGATGTTCTGGTGCCGGGAGGAGCGCCAGAACCGGTCGCCGACCCGGGCCAGTTCCTCCTCGGTGAGGCCGGGCCCGGCGTCGGTGACGGTGGCGGTGACCTCGTCCTTGCCGATGCTGAGGCCGACCCGGACGGTGCTCTCGGCCGGGGTGAACTTCAGCGCGTTGTCCAGGACGGCGTCCAGCGCGCTGCCGAAGCCGATCGGGTCGGCCCAGGCGTGCGCCATCGGCGGGCCCTCCCAGCTGAGCCGGACGCCCCCGCGCTCGGCCAGCGGCCGCCAGGCGTCGACCCGGGTGCGGACGAGTTCGGCCAGGTCGACGGGTTCGGGTTCGGGCCGGGAGCCCTCGGCGGTGGCCAGGCCGAGCAGGTCGTCCAGCACCCGGGCCAGCCGGGCGCCCTCCTCGCGGACGGCGACGAGTTCCTCCTCGTGGCCCTCGGGCAGGTCCAGGCCGATCAGCTCGACCCGCAGCAGCAGCGCGGCGAGCGGGTTGCGCAGCTGGTGGGAGGCGTCGGCGACGAACGCCCGCTGCTGGTCGATGGCGAGCACCACGTGGTCCGCCATGTCGTTGAACGAGCGGGCCAGCCGCCGCAGTTCGGGCGGTCCGCCGCTGGGGGCGACCCGGGCGCCGAGCCGTCCGGTGGCGATGTCGTGGGTGGCCCGGTCCAGGGTGCGGACCGGGCGCAGCACCCAGCCGGTGAGCCGGACGGCCAGCAGGATGGCGACGATCATGGCGAGCGCCTCGCCCCCGGCCAGCACCATCCAGCGGTGCAGGATGCGCGAGCGCAGGCCGCCGGTGGGCGACTCGGTGAGCACCACGGCGACCACGTCGCCGTCGCGGACCACCGGCAGGGCGACCGCCAGGGTGCGGTCGGGGGTCCACGGCCAGACCTGCGGCGGGTTGTGGCTGCGGCGGCCGGCCAGCGCCTCCTGGTAGGCCTGCCGGCCGGGGCCGTCGGCGGGGGGCCGCCAGCCGTCGGGGGCGGCGGCGACGGCGCTGCCGTCGCGCTGGAAGACGCCGATCCGGACGCCGTACAGCTCGTGGTAGCGCTCGGCCTCGCTGGTCAGGGCGTGCAGCCGGCCGTTGTCGCCGGGGCCGGGCTGCGGGTCGCCCTTGACGGCGGCGGTGTTGGGGCGGCCCTGGGTGGGCAGGTCCTGGGCGAAGCGGGCGGCGTCGTCGATCCGGTCGACGACCACCTTGGACTGCTCGGAGGCGGCGATCAGGTAGGCCAGGGGCACTCCGAGCGCGGCCAGCACGCAGGCCATCAGGGCGATCAGGATGCCGAGCAGGCGGTTGCGCACGTACGGTCAGCGCTCCGCCGCGTCGTCGGTGACGCCGCCCTCGGGCTGGTCGGCTATCAGCCGGTAGCCGACGCCGCGGACGGCCTCGACCAGTCCGGGCAGGCCGAGCTTGGTGCGCAGCGAGCCGATGTGCACCTCCAGGGTGCGGCCGTTGCCCTCCCAGCCGGAGCGCCAGACCTCGCTGAAGATCTGTTCGCGGCGGTAGACCACGCCGGGGCTCTGGGCGAGCAGCGCCAGCAGGTCGAACTCCTTGCGGGTGAGCGGGACGTCGCGGCCCTCGACCGAGACCCGGCGGCGCTCGCGGTCGATCTCGATGCCGCGGGAGGCGAGCGGTCCGGCCGGTTCGGGGCCGTTCTCCTCGGTGGGCCTGGGGGTGCCGCGGCGGGCCACCGCGTGGATGCGGGCCAGGAGTTCGCCCATGTCGTAGGGCTTGACCACGTAGTCGTCGGCGCCGAGGTTGAGGCCGTGGATGCGGGAGCGGATGTCGGCGCGCGCGGTCACCATGATGACCGGGACGCCGCTGCCGGCCCGGATCCGGCTGCACACCTCGAAGCCGTCCCGGTCGGGCAGGCCGAGGTCGAGCAGCACCACCCGGTAGGGGTCGCTGCCGTCGGGGACGAGCGCGTCCAGCGCCTCGTGGCCGCTGCGGGCGTGCCGGACCTGGAAGCCGTGCCGGCCGAGCACCGCGACCAGGGCGGCGGCCACGCGGTCGTCGTCCTCGACCAGGAGCAGGCGCATCGGGTTCCCTTTCCGGCGGTGTTCGTTCGGGTTCGGTTCGGCGTGTTCGTCCGGGTTCGGTCCGGCGGCGCCGCGGACAGGTTCGGGCACGTCCGGTCGTTCCGCGGCGCGGGTCGCCCCGCGGCCGCGGCTCCGGCACCGTCCCGGCGGAACGGCGCCATCCTGGCATCCATGCCCATCCGGCGTCACCCGGTCAACCGGGACGGCCGGTCCGTTACCCAGCCGGTATCCGCTACCCGCCGACTACCCGGCGTAGCCGAACCGTGATCCTCAAGTTCAGCTCAGATCGGCTGACGAGGGGTCGTGTACCTGTCTAAAGTCACCCCAGTCCGGGGGCCGAGGGCTCCGCCGGCTCCGGCCCCCGGACATCAGACGGACCATCACCGGCTCTGCGGCCCCTGCGAGTTGGCCCGGGTTCGGAGGACGAGGGAGCGAGCCGCGATGACCGAGAACAGCGCCGAGCCGCAGCGGGCGGAGGGCGGCGGGAGCACACCGCTGGTGTCGCTGCGCGGGGTGAACAAGCACTTCGGCGCGCTGCACGTGCTGCAGGACATCGACCTGGAGATCGCCCAGGGCGAGGTCGTGGTGCTGATCGGCCCGTCCGGCTCCGGCAAGTCCACGCTGTGCCGCACCATCAACCGGCTGGAGACCATCGACTCCGGCACGATCGAGGTGGACGGCCGCCCGCTACCCGCCGAGGGCCGCGAACTGGCCCGGCTGCGCGCCCAGGTCGGCATGGTGTTCCAGTCCTTCAACCTGTTCGCGCACAAGACCGTGCTGCAGAACGTGGTGCTGGCCCAGGTGAAGGTCGGCCGGGTGCCGAAGGCCGAGGCCGAGCGGACCGCCCGCGAGCTGCTGGAGCGGGTCGGCGTCGGCGCCCAGGCGGACAAGTTCCCGGCCCAGCTGTCCGGCGGCCAGCAGCAGCGGGTGGCGATCGCCCGCGCGCTGGCGATGAACCCCAAGGTGATGCTGTTCGACGAGCCCACCTCGGCCCTCGACCCGGAGATGGTCAACGAGGTGCTGGAGGTGATGCGCTCGCTCGCCGCCAAGGGCATGACCATGGTGGTGGTGACCCACGAGATGGGCTTCGCGCGCTCGGCCGCCAACCGCGTCCTGTTCATGGCGGACGGCCGGATCGTCGAGCAGAACACCCCCGAGGCGTTCTTCACCGCGCCGCGCAGCGACCGTGCCAAGGACTTCCTCTCGAAGATCCTGCACCACTGAGACCCCGCTTGATCTAGCGTCAGTTCGAATGTGCCCGGAGCCAGCGATGGCCCCTACCGAGGAGAGAACGACCGCATGAAGGCCCGTCGTACCGTAGCCGCCGCCCTGTCCGTCCTCGCCCTGACGGCGGTCGCCGCCTGCGGCAAGGACGGATCACCGAACTCCGATGCCGACAAGGGCGGTTCGGCCGCCCCGCAGCTGCCGACCTACCAGGTGAACGCCGACGCCAAGCTGGACGGCTCGCCGGTGTGGACCGAGGCCAAGAAGCGCGGCAAGCTGGTCATCGGCGCCAAGTCCGACCAGCCGTTCCTCGGTTTCGAGGACGTGCAGACCGGCAAGCGCAACGGCTTCGACATCGAGATCGCCAAGATGGTCGCCGCCGACCTCGGCTTCTCCGCCGACCAGATCGACTTCAAGACGATCAACTCCAGCGCCCGCGAGACCTCGCTGTCCGGCGGCCAGGTCGACTACTACGTCGGCACCTACTCGATCAACGACAAGCGCAAGACCCAGATCGACTTCGCCGGCCCGTACTACATCGCCGGCCAGTCGCTGCTGGTGAACAAGGACAACGCCGACATCACCAGCCCCGAGACCACCAAGGGCAAGTCGGTCTGCACCGCCGCCGGCTCCACCTCGATCGACAACATCAAGAAGTACGAGCCCAACGTCACCACCTTCGACAGCTACTCGCTCTGCGTGGAGAAGCTGCTCACCAAGGAGGTCGACGCGGTCACCACCGACGACGCGATCCTCAAGGGCTACGCCGCGAAGAACCAGGGCAAGCTCAAGGTCGTCGGCGAGCCGTTCTCCAAGGAGCGCTACGGCATCGGCCTGAAGAAGGGCGACGCGGTGCTGCAGAAGGCGATCAACGACGCCCTCAAGAAGCACGAGGACAACGGCGACTGGAAGAAGGCGTACGACGCCACCCTGGGCCTGTCCGGCTCGGCCGCGCCGTCCGTCCCCGACCTGGACCCGACCACCGCCTCCTGACGCCCGTCCGGAACACCGATACCGAGGAAGGAGGGCCGCCGGCATGGGCATACCGTTCGAGGACGGCAACTTCTCGCTGTTCGTCCGCGGGTTCCTGGGGACGCTCGAACTGAGCGCGCTCAGTGCCCTGTTCGCCCTGTTGCTGGGCATCGTGCTGGCGGCCTTCCGCGTCTCGCCGGTCCCGGTGCTGCGGGCCTTCGGCACCGGCTGGGTGATGCTCTTCCGCAACACCCCGCTGACCCTGATGTTCTTCGCGGTGACCTTCGTGCTGCCGCGGCTGGACGTGCACATCAGCAGCTTCACCGCCGCGGTGGCCGCGCTCAGCATCTACACCGGCAGCTTCGTCTGCGAGGTGCTGCGCGCGGGCATCAACACCGTGCCGCTGGGCCAGGCCGAGGCGGCCCGCTCGCTGGGCATGGGCTTCGGCCAGACGCTGAGCCTGGTGGTGCTGCCGCAGGCGGCCCGCGCGGTGCTCGCGCCGATGGGCTCGGTGTTCATCGCGCTGCCCCGCAACTCGGCCGTGGCCGGCGCCTTCAACGTCTTCGAGCTGTTCAGCGTGCAGAAGACCCTGACCGAGAAGGGTTACGCCATCTTCGCCATCTTCTTCTGGGTGGCCCTGGCCTACCTGGTGATCAGCTTCTCGGTCGGCGCGGTCTTCTCCGCCCTGGAGCGGCGCACGGCGGTGGCCCGATGAGCGCCCGCACCGCCTCCGTCCTGTACGACGTCCCGGGCCCGCGGGCCCGGCGGCGCTACCTGCTGGCCGGCGTGCTCGGCACGCTGGGCATCGCCGCCCTGTTCTGGTGGGTCGTCTCCACCCTGGCCGACCAGGGCCAGTTCGACGGCTCGCTGTGGGCGCCCTTCGAGTACAACGCCGTCCAGCAGCGGATCCTGGACGGCGTGCTGGCCACCCTGGAGGTCTTCGGCCTGTCCGCGGCCGGCTCGCTGCTGCTCGGCGTGCTGTTCGCCACCGGCCGGCTCTCCGACCACCGGCCGGTGCGCGCGGTGTCCACCGCGGTGGTCCAGTTCTTCCGGGCCATGCCGCTGGTCATCATGATCTTCGCGCTGTACCAGGCGGTGTTCACCGCCGAGCCGATGTGGGGCCTGGTCGTCGGCCTGGTGCTGTACAACGGCGCCGTGCAGGCCGAGATCATCCGCTCCGGCATCAACGCCGTCCCGCGCGGCCAGGCCGAGGCCGCGTACGCCCTGGGCCTGCGCAAGACCCAGGTGATGAGCCTGGTGCTCGTCCCGCAGGCGGTCCGGGCGATGCTGCCCGCGATCATCGGTCAGCTGGTCGTCACCCTCAAGGACACCTCGCTCGGCTACATCATCACGTACTCCGAGCTGCTGTACGTCGGCAAGCTGATCGCCTCCAACTCCGACGGCTACCCGTACATCCCGGTGGTCCTGGTGATCACCCCGATCTACATCGCGTTGTGCCTCGCGCTCAGCGGCCTGGCCCGCTGGATCGAGTCCCGCGGCCGCCGCGGCGCGAACCGTCGCGGCGCATCCGCTGCTTGACGGACACCCAGGTGATCTGTTGCATTGCTCTTCGTGACACCACCTGGGACCTCCCACCCGGCACATGACGCACCGGCGGCCGGCGCCGCCCGCCCGAAGGCCCCGGCATGGACGCGGTGATCATCGTCGGGGCCGGGCCGGTCGGCCTCGCCCTGGCGCTCGCCCTCGCGCGCAACGAAGTCCCCAGCACCGTCCTGGACGAGGGGCCCGGCGTCAGCGCCGAGAGCCCCCGCACCGTCGTGCTCGGCGGCGACACCGCCGCCTTCCTCGGCCGGATCGGCTACGCCCGGGTCGGCTCCGACGCCGCCCGCTGGGACGCCTTCACCATCTGGCGCCGCCGCGCCGAGGTGCTGCGCCTGCCGCTGGACGACGAACCCGTCCTGCACCTCGCCCAGCACCGCCTCCAGCGCGGCCTGCGCGACGCCGTCGCCGCCGCCCCGCTGATCCGCCTGCTGCCGCGGCACAAGGTGGTCGAGATCGCCCAGGACCGCGACGGGGTCGCCGTCCGCACCAACTCCGCCGGGGAGGAGACCTGGTGGCGCGGCAGCCACCTGGTCGGCTGCGACGGCGCCCGCTCCACCGTCCGCAAGCTGCTCAAGGTCCGCTTCCCCGGCCGGCCCGCCGTCGACCGGCACGCCGTCGCCACCGTCCGGGTCGACCTGCCCTTCCCCGGCGAGGCCCGGCTGCACCGCGAACCCCCGTGGCGCGGCGACCGCGAGGCGTCCGCCCGCCCGCTGCCCGACGGCCTGTGGCGGCTCGACTGGCGGCTGCCCCCCGGCCGCCCCCAGCCCACCGAACCCGTCGACCCGCACGCCACCTGGCCCGGCATCGTCACCGGCGACACCCTGCTCACCCGGGTCACCTCCGCGCTCACCGGCTGGTGCGGCGAACTCCCGCCGCACCAACTGCTCGCCGCCGCCGACCACACCTACCAGCAGCGGCTGGCCGCCCGCTTCCGCACCGGCCGCTGCTTCCTGGCCGGCGACGCCGCCCACCTGCACGGCGCCCTCGGCATGCAGAACCTCGCCGACGGCCTGCGCGACGCCGACAACCTCGCCTGGCGGCTCGCCCTCGCCTGGCACCTGCCGCCCGGCGGCGACCGCGCCGACCGCGCCCTGCTCGACGGCTACGAGGCCGAGCGCCGCGGCGCGGTGGGCGCCCGGCTGCGCGCCGTCGACCAGAGCATGCCGCTGCTGCGGCCGCTGCGCGGCTGGGCCGAGACCCGGCGCTCGCTGCTGTCCGGCTCCTTCCGCAAGCACGCCCCGCTGCTCGCCGACGGCCAGCTCGGCACCGGTCGCTTCGGCGGCGCCCCCGCCTACCCCGCCGCCCCCTCCGGCGTCTCCCCCCGGGTCCCCGAGCAGCGCGGCTCCGGCCGCGGCACCTCGCTGACCGAGCTGCTCCCGGCGACCGCCCCCGGCGTCCTGGTCCCCGACCTCCCGGTGGTCACCGCCGACGGCGCGGCGGACACCCTGCGGGCCCGCCTCGGCGGCCCCTTCCTCCTGGTCCTGGTCGCCCCCGGCACCACCGTCTGGTCCGCCGAGCACTGGCTCGGCGCCGGCCTGATGCCCCGCCTCGCCGAACTCGCCGCCGACCTCCCCGTCCCCACCGAGGTCCTGGTCACCGACGCCTACCCCGGCGCCACCCCGCACACCGTCCTGCTGGTCCGCCCCGACGGCCACCTGCTGGGCACCACCCCCGGCCTCCACCCCGAGACCCTGCACGCCCTCACCGCCCCGCTCACCCCCAAGCCGGGCCTGGAACAGCAGGAAGCCAAGGGATAGCACCCGCGCACCCGGACGAAGAAGACCACAAGCGCCAAACCGGGGACGTGAGGAACCGCACACCCAGCTCCGCACCCGCACGAAGAAGACCGCAGGCGCCAAACCAGGGGCGCGAGGAACTGCGCGCCCAGCCACCCCCACACCGGCAAGATCGCGGCACCGGCAGCCAGTTGCCGCCCCGGGTTGCTCCCCGCTGCGGACCTCGCGCTACCGCGCAACCTCCGTCGCCCGCGACTCCCGCACCACCGTGATCCGGATCTGCCCCGGGTAGGTCAGCTCCTCGCGCACCTGCCGGGCGACCTCCCGGGCGATCTCCTGGGCCCGCAGGTCGTCCACGGCCTCGGGCTGCACCATCACCCGGACCTCCCGTCCGGCCTGCATCGCGTAGACCTTGGTGACGCCCTCGTGCGCCCGGGCGATCTCCTCCAACCGCTCCAGCCGGCGCACGTACGCCTCCACCGACTCCTTGCGGGCGCCCGGCCGCCCGGCCGAGCAGGCGTCGGCGGCCTGGGTGAGCACGGCCTCCACGGTCTTCGCCTCGATCTCCCCGTGGTGGGCCGCTATCGCGTGCACGACCTCCTCCGTCTCGCCGTGCCGCCGGGCGAACTCGGCGCCGATCGCGGCGTGGCTGCCCGGCACCCGGTGGCTGAGCGCCTTGCCGATGTCGTGCAGCAGCGCGGCCCGCCGCACCGGCTCGGGGTCGACGCCGATCTCCGCGGCCATCATCCCGGCCAGGTGCGCGGACTCCACCAGGTGCCCGAGCACGTTCTGCCCGTACGAGGTGCGGTAGCGCAGGGTGCCGAGGGTGCGGACGAGTTCGGGCGACATCTCGCCGCTCGCGCCGATCCCGACGGTCAGCAGCGCGTCCTCCCCGGCCCGCACGCACAGCCGCTCGACCTCGGCCCGGCTGCGCTCGTGCGCCTCCTCGATCCGGGCCGGGTGGATCCGCCCGTCGACCAGCAGCGCCTCCAGGGTGAGCCGGGCGCTCTCCCGCCGGACGGGGTCGAAGCAGGAGAGCTGCACCAGCCCGGGGGTGTCGTCGACGATCAGGTTGACCCCGGTGACGGCTTCGAAGGCGCGGATGTTGCGGCCCTCGCGGCCGATCACCCGGCCCTTCATGTCCTCGCTGGGCAGCCGCAGGGTGGTGACCACGGTGTCGGCGGTGTGCTCGGCGGCCAGGCGCTGGACGGACGCGGCGATGATCTCGCGGGCCCGGCCCTCCCCCTCGGTGACGGCCCGCCGCTCGATCTCCCGGACGGTCAGCGCGGCCTCCCGGCGGGCCTCCGACTCGGCGGTCCGGACGATCTCCTCGCGGGCCTGCGCGGCGGTCAGCCCGGCGGTGTGCTCCAGCAGCCGGCGGTTCTCGGCCGCCTGGTCGGCGAGTTCGCCGCGCACCCGCTCGGATTCGGCGGCGCGGGCGGCGAGTTCGTCCTCGTGCTGGTGGAGGCGGTGCAGTTCGGAGGTCAACCGGGCCTCGCGGCGGTCGAGTTCGGCCCGGCGCTGGCGGAGCATCAGGAACCCGGCGGCCAGCACCAGCACCAGGGCGCCGATCAGCACCCCGGCCGCCAGCAGCAGGGAGGAACCCGTTTCGGTGCCCTGAGCGATGCCCATCCGGCCACTCCCCGTCCTGCTCACGCTGCCGCTGAGGCGACCTCCGCGATCGTCCTGCCACTGAGTGTGAGGCTAGGCCGAGGTTACGAAACGGTCAAGATGCGATCGAGAATTGGCTCCATCGATCTGATCACCAGTCATCAAATCGCACGGTGGTGCGGGCACCCTGCCGCAGGCTCCGCGACCGGCGCCCGCGCTCAGTCCCCCTCCACCTCCGGCCAGTCCTCCTCCCCCGCCCCCTCCGCGTCCAGCGCCTCCCGCACCACCCGGTACGCCAGGCCCTCGGCGTAGCCGCGGCGGGCCAGCACCCCGACCAACCGCCTGGTCCGCACGTCCCGTTCCAGGCCGGCGGTGGAGCGCAGCTTCCGCGCCACCAGCGCCCGGGCGGCCTCGGACTCGTCGTCGGCGTCCACCTGGAGCAGGGCCCGTTCGGCGGTCTCCCCGGTGACGCCCTTGGTCCGCAACTCCTGGGCCAGCGCCCGCCGGGACAGCCCGCGCACCGCGTGCCGGGACTCCACCCAGGCTTCGGCGAAGGCGGCGTCGTCGATCAGGCCGACCTCCTCCAACCGGTCCAGCACCCGTTCGGCGGCCTCGTCCGGGATCTCCTTGCGGCGCAGCGCATCGGCCAACTGCTTGCGGGACTTGGCGGCCCCGGTGAGCAGCCGCAGGCAGATGTCCCGGGCCCGCTCCGCCGGGTCGCCCTCCGGTTCGACGGCCCGTCCGCGCCGCGGCTTGCGCTCCTCCCGCGGCTCCCCCGCCCCGCCCGGGCCCTGGGCCCGCTCGGCCCGCTCGGCCTTCGCCCGCCGCCGCGGCCGCTCCGGGGCCGCCGGGGCCGCCTCCGGCAACTCGCCCAGCGCGCTGCGCCGTCGCCGCCGCCCGCCGGGCAGCTCGGAGGCCCGGACCAGCCCGGGCAGTTCGCTCACCGGGGGCTCCTCGGGGCCCGGCCGCCCGGCCGCCGCGGCGGGCCGGTCCGGCGGGCCGGCCGGCTCCGGCCCGGCGTCCTCCTCCGCCACGGCCGCGAACCAGTCCGGCGGACCGTACTCGTCGGCGCCCCCGCTGCCGCTACCGAAAACGCCCGCACCGGACCCGTCCTCGGACGGGCCCGGTGCCGGGTGGTCGCTCTGCTGCGGTGTCAACGGATCAGCTCTTGGCGGCGGCCGCCGTCTTCTTGGCCGCGGCCTTCGCCGGGGCCGCGGCCGCCGGGATCTCCACGGCGGGGGCGGCCTCGCCCTCGGCCTCGGGGGGCTTCGGGCCGATGCCCAGCTTGCCCTTGATCTTGGCCTCGATCTCGTCGGCCAGCTGCGGGTTGTCCTTCAGGAAGTTGCGGGCGTTCTCCTTGCCCTGGCCCAGCTGGTCGCCCTCGTAGGTGTACCAGGCGCCGGACTTCCGGATGAAGCCGTGCTCCACGCCCATGTCGATCAGGCCGCCCTCGCGGCTGATGCCGACGCCGTAGAGGATGTCGAACTCGGCCTGCTTGAACGGCGCGGCCACCTTGTTCTTGACCACCTTGACGCGGGTGCGGTTGCCGACCGCCTCGGTGCCGTCCTTCAACGTCTCGATCCGCCGGATGTCGAGGCGGACCGAGGCGTAGAACTTGAGCGCGCGGCCACCGGTGGTGGTCTCCGGCGAGCCGAACATCACACCGATCTTCTCGCGCAGCTGGTTGATGAAGATCGCGGTGGTGTTCGACTGGTTCAGCGCACCGGCGATCTTCCGCAGCGCCTGGCTCATCAGGCGGGCCTGGAGGCCGACGTGCGAGTCGCCCATCTCGCCCTCGATCTCGGCCCGCGGCACCAGCGCGGCCACCGAGTCGATGATCACCAGGTCGATCGCGCCGGAGCGGATCAGCATGTCGGTGATCTCCAGCGCCTGCTCGCCGGTGTCCGGCTGGCTGACCAGCAGGGCGTCGGTGTCCACGCCGAGCTTCTTGGCGTACTCGGGGTCGAGCGCGTGCTCGGCGTCGACGAAGGCGACGGTGCCGCCGGCCTTCTGGGCGTTGGCGGCCAGGTGCAGGGTCAGGGTGGTCTTGCCGGAGGACTCCGGGCCGTAGATCTCGACCACGCGGCCGCGCGGGATGCCGCCCACGCCGAGCGCCACGTCAAGGGCGGTGGACCCGGTGGAGATCACCTCGACCGGCTCGTTCGCCTTCTCACCGAGGCGCATCACCGAGCCCTTGCCGAACTGCCGCTCGATCTGGGCGAGTGCGGCCTCCAGGGCCTTCTCGCGATCCGTTCCTGCCATGGCTTCCACCCTCGGGTTCTGTCCTGTGCGCTTCATCGTCACCGACGCTAGCGCGTCCCACCGACAATCGGCCCCGGACGGGCTCGGCCTGTGGAAAACTCCGCGCCGAAGAGTACAAAGAACACACGTTCGATTCCAGTCTCGCACCTCGACCACCCCACCCCGCCCCCGCCGCGCCGCTCTCCCGTGCGCCCCTCCCCGCCCCTCCGGAGCCCGGGGCGGGTGCGGAGCGCTCACTCCCCGGGCGGATCCTCCCGCCGCCCGCCGCCCGAACCGTCCGAGCCGGAGCCGTCCGACCGTCCGCCGCCGCCCCCGCCGGAGCCGTCCGACCGCCCGCCCCCGTCCGAGCCGTTCGACCGTCCGCCGCCCGAACCGTCCGAGCCGCCGGAGACCATCCGCCGCAGCCGCCGCACGGTGTGCCGCCGCCGCTCGCGCCGCTCCTCGCCGCGGTCGATCCGCGGGTCGTCCTCGACCTCGTAGCGGCGCACGTACGTCCCGACGAAGCCCTGCAGGGTCGCCGCGACGGGGATGGCGATCAGCGCGCCGACCGCGCCGAGCAGGGCGGCGCCCGCGATCACCGCGCCGAACGCGACGGCGGGGTGCACGTCGACGGTCTTCGCGGTGATCCGCGGGTGCAGCAGGTAGTTCTCGATCTGCTGGTAGACGATCACGAAGGCCAGCACCCACAGCGCCTCCACCGGCCGCTCGGTCAGCCCGACCAGGACGGGCAGCGCCCCGGCCAGGTAGGTGCCGATGGTGGGCACGAACTGCGACATGACGCCGACCCAGACGGCCAGCGCCGCCGCGTACGGCAGGCCGATGGCGGCGAAGAACGCCCAGTGCGCGAGCGTGGAGATCAGCGCGAGCAGCGCCCGGGAGTACAGGTACCCGCCGGTCTTGGCGAGGGCGATCTCCCAGGCCCGCAGCACCTCGCCCTGCTTGGACGGCGGCAGCAGCGAGCAGACGTTGCGCCGCACCCGGGGGCCCTCGGCGGTGAAGTAGAAGGTGAACAGGCCGACGGTGAACGCCTGGAACAGCCCGCCGATGACGGTGCCGGTGACGCCCCAGACGTTGTCGGCGGCCTGCTGGGCGTACTTCTCGATGGTGCCGGAGTCCTTGAGCACCTGGTGCTGGAGCTGGTCCAGCGACAGGTCGGTGTGGAAGGTGTGGTTGATCCAGTTGATCAGGTCCTGGAGCAGCTGCGGCAGCTTCCCGGCGATCTGGGTGATCTGGTCGACCAGCAGGGTGCCGAGCGAGGCCAGGAAGCCCGCCACCGCCAGGGCCAGGCCGATGAACACCAGGAAGGTGCCGAGTCCGCGGCGCACCCCGCGGGCGGCCATCCGGTCGACGGCGGGCTCCATCGCCAGCGACAGGAAGAACGCCACCAGCAGCATCACGAACAGGTCGATCAGCTGGTGGAAGGCCCAGTCGGCGAGCTGGAACAGCCCGACGCCGAGCAGCGCCAGCAGTATCGCCCTGGGCAGCCAGCGGGGCATCGCGCCGCCGCCGAGCTCGACCCGGCGCAGCAGCCGAGCGGCGGCCGTGTCGACCGTCTCGGCGGCGCCGGGGCCGGCCGGAGCGCCGGGTGCGGAGGGGTCACCGGGTGCGGAGGGGCCGCCGGGTGCGGAGGGGCCGCCGGGTGCGGAGGGGCCGCCGGGGCCGGCGTCGGCATCGAACGGGGTGTCGGGGTGCTCTGCGCTGCTCGCCACCGGGCCAGTCTGGCCCACCTCGCGCCGTCCGGGGTCACCGCAGCAGGGAAGACACTCCCTGCGTGACGCAGACCACCCGCCAGACGTCCTTGGCCTCCCAGCCGGCGTCCAGCGCCTGCCGGACGGTGCGCCCGCCGAGTTCGCCCATCACGTGGTCCTGTGCGAAGGACTCCGCGTACGCCTCGCCGAAGTGCTCGTGCATCCGTCGCCAGAACTCGGTCAGCCTCATCCGACCAGTATCGGCCACCGGCACGCGTCCCCGTCCGGCCGGATCGGAGCCGACTGGATCGGAGCCGACCGGTTCGGCTCCGGCCGGTCAGCCGGTCGGCAGGGCGAGGATCCCGGCGCCGTAGTAGTCGTGCTCCTGGCAGCCGAGCGGCAGGGTGCGGGCGCAGCTGTCGGCGGCGGCCCGGGAGAGGGCGGCGGTGATCCGCCCGGGGTCCCAGTCGGGGTGCAGGGCGGCGACCACGGCGACGGCGCCGGTGACGTGCGCGGCGGACATCGAGGTGCCGGCCAGCGCGGCGTAGCGGCCGCCGGGCCAGTCGGAGACGACCGCGCCCTGGGTGCCGCCGTCGGGGTCGCCGCCGGGGGCGGCGATGGAGACCTTGCCGCGCCCGTAGTTGCTGTACGCGGAGGGCAGGCCGGTGCGGTCGACGGCGGTGACGGTGACCACGCCGGGCAGTTCGCCGGGCAGCCGGATGCACTCGGTGCCCAGCTGCCGCTCCTCCGGGGGGCCGGAGGTGCGGTCGTTGGGGCTGCGCCGGTCCTCGCGGCCGGCGTTGAGGTCCTGCCCGTCGTTGCCCGCCGAGGCGACCACCACGGCGCCCTTGCGCTGGGCGTAGGCGACGGCCCGGCCGACGGCGGCGGCCAGCGCGGCCTGGTCGGCGTCCTCGGGGCAGTTGTACTTCCACGGGTCGGCGAAGTAGCTGTCGTTGATCGCCCGGGCGCCGTGGTCGGCGGCCCAGAGCATGCCGCAGACGATGTTCTCGGCGTAGTACTGGCCGAGCGGTCCGAGCAGCCGGACGGCGGCGATCCGCACGCCGGGGGCGACGCCGGTGACGCCGTGGCCGTCGCGGGCGGCGCCGACGATCCCGGCGACGTGGGTGCCGTGGCCGCTCTCGTTGATCGCGTCGTCGGGGCGCCAGGCGCCGCTGCGGGAGTCGGGGCGGCCGTCGGCGCAGGACGCGGAGGCGGCCGGGTCGACGGCGGTGCGCAGGTCGGGGTGGGTGTCGTCGACGCCGGAGTCCAGCACCGCGACGGTGACCCCGGACAGCTGCTGGGCGGTGGGCAGCGCGCCGGCCCGGTCGGCGGAGGGCGTGCCGGCGCCGGCCAGCGGCGGGCGCAGCAGGGCGGCGGTGCGCCCGGCGGGGCGGCCGAGGGCGCCGATCATGGCGAGGTTCCAGTCGGACTGCTCGCCGGGGTCGGGCACGGTGGCGGTGGAGTCGTCGGCGCCCTCCGCCACGTCGTCCGCGACGGGTGCCGCGCCGCCCCCGGCGGGCGGCAGCCCGGCGGTGCCGGTCCCGGCGGCCGCCCAGGTGTCCTCGCCGGTGCCGAACGCGGCGCCGGCCAGCGGCCGGGGCGGCGAGGGCACCGGGACGGTGCGGGTGGCGCCGACGGCGGCTATCCCGGGCTGCCGGCGCAGCTTCCCGGCGAACTGCGGGCCGGCGTAGGCGAGCACCGCGCCGATCTGCGGGTAGTCCTGGACGATCTTGCCGCCGAGCGCCCGGGCCCGGTCGGCGGCGTGCGCGGCGCCCTGCGCGTCGGTGCGCTCGTCCAGCACCAGGTAGCTGAGGTAGGTGCCGCCGTTGCCGGTGACGTACGGAACGGCGCCGCCGAGCAGCAGTCCGGTGAGCAGCGTCGCGCCGAGCACCCGGACGCTGCGGCGCCGTCGGGTGGCGGGGGTGCTGCCGGGGGCCTGGCTCACCTGCTCCATCGCACGGTCTCCGCTCGTCAGGCAGGGCCGGACTCCGGGAAATCGAGTCCGAATCCTCACGATATGAGCGATTTGTACGATTTGCTGCCCGGGATTGGGTCAGACGGTGACC
Organism: Kitasatospora saccharophila; assembly: GCF_039529925.1. NCBI lineage: Bacteria > Bacillati > Actinomycetota > Actinomycetes > Kitasatosporales > Streptomycetaceae > Kitasatospora > Kitasatospora saccharophila. Next base: position 112,587 of record NZ_BAAANS010000018.1, read on the forward strand.
GTTCCGTGACCTGTCAGCGTGTCGGGGCACCATGGGGGCATGGCCATCTCCGACGCCGATCCGCTGCAGGGTTTCGCCCCGGCCACCCGGGCCTGGTTCACGGGGGCGTTCGCCGCGCCCACCGAGGCGCAGTCCCGGGCCTGGTCGGCGATCGGGCTGGGGACGGACGTGCTGGTGGTCGCCCCGACCGGCTCCGGCAAGACGCTGGCGGCCTTCCTCTCCGCGCTGGACCGGCTGGCCGCCGACCCGCCCCCGGCCGACCCGAAGCGCCGCTGCCGGGTGCTCTACGTCTCCCCGCTGAAGGCCCTCGCGGTCGACGTCGAGCGCAACCTGCGCGCCCCGCTCACCGGCCTGCGGCAGGCGAGCGTCCGGCTGGGCCTGCCGGAGCCCGAGGTCCGGGTCGGCGTCCGCTCCGGCGACACCCCGGCCGCCGAGCGCCGGAAGTTCGCCACCCAGCCGCCGGACATCCTGATCACCACCCCCGAGTCGCTGTTCCTGCTGCTCACCTCCGCCGCCCGGGAGTCCCTGCGCGGCGTCGACACGGTGATCCTGGACGAGGTGCACGCGGTGGCCGGCACCAAGCGCGGCGCGCACCTGGCGCTCAGCCTGGAGCGCCTGGACGAGCTGCTGGAGCGCCCGGCCCGCCGGATCGGCCTGTCGGCGACCGTCCGCCCGGTCGAGGAGGTCGCCCGCTACCTGAGCCCGCAGCGCGGCGCGGCGATCGTCCGGCCCGGCGGCGACAAGCGCTTCGACCTGTCCGTGGTGGTCCCCGTCCCGGACCTGGCGGACCTGCCCGCCGCCCCCGCCGAGGAGGACGACCCGCAGCGGCAGTCCTCGATCTGGCCGCACGTCGAGGAGCGGATCGTCGACCTGGTGCAGGCGCACCGCTCGACCATCGTGTTCGCCAACTCCCGCCGGTTGGCCGAGCGGCTGTGCAACCGGCTGAACGAGATCGCCCACGAGCGGGCCACCGGCGCCCCGCTGCCCGCCGCGCACTCCCCCGCCGAGCTGATGGGCGGCTCGGGCGCCGCCGCCGGCGCCCCGCCGCTGCTGGCCCGGGCGCACCACGGCTCGGTCTCCAAGGAGCAGCGGGCGCTGGTGGAGGAGGAGTTGAAGGCCGGCCGGCTGCCCGCCGTGGTCGCCACCTCCAGCCTGGAGCTGGGCATCGACATGGGCTCCGTCGACCTGGTGGTGCAGGTCGAGTCCCCGCCCTCGGTCGCCTCCGGCCTGCAGCGGGTCGGCCGGGCCGGGCACCAGGTCGGGGCGGTCTCCCGGGGCGTGTTCTTCCCCAAGTACCGGGGCGACCTGGTGCAGTCCGCCGTGGTCACCGAGCGGATGCGGGCCGGCCGGATCGAGGCCCTGCGCGTCCCGCGCAACCCGCTGGACGTGCTGGCCCAGCAGCTGGTCGCGATCACCGCGCTGGACACCTGGGACGTGGACGAGCTGCTCGCCCTGTGCCGCCGCGCCGCCCCGTTCGCCACCCTCCCGCAGTCCGCCTTCGACGGCGTGCTGGACATGCTGGCCGGCCGCTACCCGTCCGACGCCTTCGCCGAACTGCGCCCCCGCCTGGTCTGGGACCGCGTCGCCGGCACGGTCACCGGCCGCCCCGGCGCCCAGCGCCTCGCCGTCACCTCCGGCGGCACCATCCCGGACCGCGGCCTGTTCGGCGTCTTCATCGCCGGTTCCACCGCGGCCGATTCGAAAGCGGGCAGGAAGGGCGGCGGCCGGGTCGGAGAGCTGGACGAGGAGATGGTCTACGAGTCCCGGGTGGGGGACGTCTTCACCCTGGGCACCACCTCCTGGCGGATCCAGGAGATCACCCACGACAAGGTGCTGGTCACCCCCGCCCCCGGCGTCCCGGGCCGACTGCCGTTCTGGAAGGGCGACACCCTCGGCCGCCCGCTCGAACTCGGCCGCGCGGTGGGCGCGTTCGTCCGCGAGATCGGCGCGCTGGAGCCCGCCGCGGCCACCGAACGGCTGCGCGCGGCGGGCCTGGACGACTGGGCGGCCGGCAACCTGCTCGCCTACCTCGCCGAGCAGCGCGCGGCCTGCGGCCACCTGCCCGACGACCGCACCATCGTGGTCGAGCGCTTCCGCGACGAGCTCGGCGACTGGCGGATCGTCGTGCACTCCCCGTTCGGCGCCCAGGTGCACGCCCCGTGGGCGCTGGCCATCGGCGCCCGGCTGCGCGAGAAGCACGGCCTGGACCCGCAGGTGATGCACGCCGACGACGGCATCGTGCTGCGCCTGCCGGACGCCGACCTGCTGGCCGACTTCCCCGCCTTCCCCGCCTTCCCCACCGCCCCGGCCAGTACCCCGGCCGCCGCCGCGCCCGCCGACGAGGCCCCGGTCGGCGCGGACGCCGCGGTCTTCGACGCCGCCGAGATCGAGCAGCTGGTCACCGACCAGGTCGGCGGCTCGGCCCTGTTCGCCGCCCGGTTCCGCGAGTGCGCCGGCCGCGCCCTGCTGCTGCCGCGCCGCAGCCCGGGCAAGCGCACCCCGCTGTGGCAGCAGCGCCAGCGCGCCTCGCAGCTGCTGGAGGTGGCCGCCGAGTACGGCTCCTTCCCGATCGTCCTGGAGGCCGTCCGCGAGTGCCTGCAGGACGTGTTCGACGTGCCGGGCCTGGTCGAGCTGATGGGGGACCTGGAGTCCCGCGCGGTGCGGCTGGTCGAGGTCACCACGCCCGAGCCGTCCCCGTTCGCCCGCTCCCTGCTGTTCGGTTACGTCGCCCAGTTCCTCTACGAGGGCGACTCACCGGTCGCCGAGCGCCGGGCCGCCGCCCTCGCGCTGGACTCCCGGCTGCTGTCCGAGCTGCTCGGCCAGGCCGAACTGCGCGAACTGCTCGACCCGCAGGTCCTCGCCGACCTGGAGGCCGAGCTCCAGCGCCGCACCCCCGAGCGCCGGATCCGGGACGCCGAGGGCGTCGCCGACGCGCTGCGCCTGCTCGGCCCGCTCGCCGAGGCCGAGCTCGCCGAGCGCGGCGCCGAGCCGCTGTGGGCGCTGGAGCTGGAGGCCGCCCGCCGGGCGATCCAGGTCCGGATCGGCGGCGCCCTGCGCTGGGCCGCGGTCGAGGACGCCGGGCGGCTGCGCGATGCCCTGGGCACCCCGCTGCCGGTCGGCGTCCCCGAGGCGTTCACCGAGCCGGTCAAGGACCCGCTGGGCGACCTGCTGGCCCGGCACGCCCGCACCCACGGCCCGTTCACCGCGCAGGAGGCCGCGGACCGCTTCGGCCTCGGCAGCGCCGTCGTCACCGGCACCCTGCACCGGCTGACCGCCGCCGGCCGCCTGGTCCGGGGCGAGTTCCGGCCCGGGGGGAACGCCGCCGTCCCCGAGTGGTGCGACGCCGAGGTGCTGCGCCGCCTGCGCCGCCGCTCGCTGGCCGCCCTGCGGCACGAGGTGGAGGCCGTCCCGCCGAAGGCGCTGGCCGGCTTCCTCCCGCAGTGGCAGCACCTGGCCGGGCACCGCCTGCGCGGCGCCGACGGCCTCTACCGGGTGGTCGAGCAGCTCCAGGGCACCGCGCTGCCCGCCTCCGCCCTGGAGAAGCTGGTGCTGCCCGCCCGGCTCACCGACTACTCCCCCGCCCTGCTGGACGAGCTGATGGCGGCCGGCGAGATCGGCTGGTCCGGCGCGGGCGCGCTGCCCGGCAAGGACGGCTGGATCAGCCTGCACCTGCCGGAGAACGCCCACCTGCTGCGCCCCGAGCCGCTGCCGCTCACCCCGGGCCCGGTGCACACCGCCCTGCTGGAGGCGCTGAGCGGCGGCTACGGCGCGTTCTTCCGCCAGCTCGCCGAGCGCGTCCCGGACACCCCGGACGCCGAGATCGCCGAGGCCCTGTGGGACCTCGTGTGGGCCGGGTACGCCACCAACGACACGCTGGCCCCGCTGCGCGGCCTGCTCGGCACCGGCCGCACCGCCGCCGCCACCGCGCACCGCGCACCGCGCGACACCCCGCGCGGCCGCTACGGCGGCGCGGCCCGCGGCCTGGCCCGCCCGTCCGCGCGCACCGGCCCGCCGACGGCGGTCGGCCGCTGGTCGCTGCTGCCCGCGCTGGACGGCGAACCGACGGTGCGGGCCGCCGCCCGGGCCCAGGCCCTGCTGGACCGGCACGGCGTGCTGACCAGGGGCGCGGTGGCCGCCGAGCGGGTCCCGGGCGGCTTCGCGGGCGTCTACCGGGTGCTGTCCGTGTTCGAGGAGCGCGGCCGGGCCCGCCGGGGCTACTTCGTCGAGGGGCTCGGCGGCGCCCAGTTCGCCATGGACGGGGCCGCGGACCGGCTGCGCTCGGTCAGTTCCCGGCTGGAGCGGGCAACGGGCGACGACTGGTCCGCCGGGGCCGCGGCGCCGGCCCCGCAGGTCCTGGTGCTGGCCGCCGCCGACCCCGCCAACGCGTACGGCGCGGCGCTGCCCTGGCCGGAGCCCCCGTCCGACACCGCGGCCGCCCACCGGCCGGGCCGCAAGGCCGGCTCGCTGGTCGTCCTGGTCGACGGCGAGCTGGTGCTCTACCTGGAGCGCGGCGGCAAGTCCCTGCTCGCCTGGGCCGACGGGGGCCCGGTCCTGGAGGCCGCGCTGGCCGCGCTGGCCGGTCCGCTCACCGTGGAGCGCGTCAACGGCCACCCGGCCCTCACCAGTCCGCTGGGCCCCGGGCTGGAAACGGCCGGTTTCCACCCCACCCCGAAGGGCTACCGGATCCGTTGACATCCTCCCCGGCCTGGGGGCCGGGGATTCCCGCCTGCTCCCGCACCGGTGGGGTGGGTCGCTTCGGGTGGGTTCCTGCTTCGCTGCGCGGTGCGGGCACAGGTGCCCGTCTGATCCGCGCTCCACAGGCCGACACCGCCAGGTCCTCCACTGCCACCGCTTGGTTGTCACGGATGATCTTCGTAGAGAGCTGGTGGTGGAACTCGCGCCGCGCGTCGGCCACCCGCGCGTGCGCGCGGGCGACCCTGATACGGGCCTTGGCCCAGTTCTTCGACCCCTTCGCCTTGCGGGCCAGGGCCTGCTGGGCGCGCTTGAGCTTCTTCTCGGCGCGGCGCAGGAAGCGGGGGCTGTCGGTCTTCGTGCCGTCGGAGAGGACCGCGAAGTGCGCAAGCCCGAGGTCGATGCCGACCACGGTGTCCGTGTCGGGCATGCGGGCCAGGTCGGCGGCGGGATCGGTCTCGACGACGAACGAGGCGAAGTATCGGCCCGCACTGTCCTTGACGAGCGTCACCGTGGCCGGCACCGACGGCAGGGTACGGGACCACTTCACCGCGAGGTCGCCGACCTTCGGCAGGGACAGCTTCCCGCCCGGCGTGATCGACCAGCGGGCGTTGGCGGTGAACCGCACGGCCTGCCGGGTGTCCTTGCGCGACTTGAAACGCGGTGCTCCCATGCGGGACCGCTCGCCCTTCAACCCGCGGAAGGAGTACCTGAGCTGCACAGCGGCACCGTAGCCCCCAGCCCACGACAGGACGCCGCAACAACCCGACCGGTCGACACCCGCCCACACACCCGGCCTTCATGACCGAATACCGCCATAAAGTGGCCGCCGACCAGCCCCCGCCCGGCCCGAAGCGATCACGCGGAGCGCCCGCGCCGACTCCGAGTCGAGCTGACGAGAACAACCACGTCCACCCGCTTGTGAACCTCCCGCCCAAGGCCACCCCGTCCAAACAAACCAACAGCTCGAAAGGCGTCGACTTCCGCCGCGTGCGCCAGGAGTTCCCCGATTCGGTCAAGCACGACCGGCGCGCACAGCGCCTCCGGCCTGGTCCGTACTTCGCCGACTCCGCCGACGGCGCACCCCTGCCGGTGGTCCGCCAGTACACCGAGCAGCACAACCGCCCGACCTGACGGGCGGTGCTTCACCCGTCCGGGTGAGCGCCGTCCGCCCCGGCCGGGTCCGGCACCCCGGGGGCCGGGTCCCGTTTCCGCGGCTCCGGGGGCGCGGTCCTGGCGTGCACCGGGACCAGCCCCACCCCCCACCACCCGGCCGCGAGCATGCCGAGAGCGGCACCGCCGGGTATGGCGGTGCCGCTCATCAGCATCAGTATCAGGCCCAGGCCGACCAGTGCCGTCGCACCGAGCAGCAGCGCACTGCGCGCACTCCGCATCGTGGCCCTCCTTCACCCGGCGTCCCGCGTCCGCGGGACGGTCGAGGTCCGGTCAGGCCGCCACCACGTCCATCGCCGCCTTGGGCGAGATGGAACCGGACCGGTCGACACCGGGGGCCGGCAGCGGAACCGGTTCGAGCACCGGCCTCAGCAGATCACCCTCCGAGAGGGTGGCCATCGCCGCAAGTTCGGCGAGCGACAGTTCGTCGCTGACCTCCCGCATGACCTCCGACATCCGCACGTCGAGCGCGTCGCAGATGGCGGAGAGCAGCTCGGAGGACGCCTCCTTCTGACCCCGCTCGACCTCGGAGAGGTACCCGAGCGAAACCCTGGCGGCTGCCGACACCTCGCGGAGTGTGCGGCCCTGGCGCTGGCGCTGCCGACGCAGCACATCGCCCAGCAGGCGACGGAGCAGGATCATCGGTGCCTCCCTCCTCGGACTGCGGATCGAGATGTCACGACCCCACCGTACCGCCTTGCCAGCATCCCGTGCGGGGACCGGGGTCGTGTTCACTCTGGGCTGCAAGGTGCCCCCTCCCTGTTTCTTCCCCTCCGGAGCCGTCGAACCACCCGTGACGGGCAGATGTCCGGCACCGGACGCACGGTCGACACCGGGTCGACGTCATTCGCCCCGGCCGTCTTCCGTCCGGCCGGAGCATCCGGTCTAACACGATCCTCCACCGGGTGCGGCGGGTTCACGGGTTTTGGGCCCGGACCGCCGGACCTTCGGCGATGCTCAGCCGCCGGAGCAGCAGCTCCAGCGCGGCGTCCACCGCCCCGTGCCGGATCGTGTCACGCCCACCCGACAACCGGAGCGGGAGCGCTTCTGTTCCCGCCGGTCCGGCGAGGGCCACGTGGACGGTGCCGACCGGCTGCCCGCCCTGCGGTTCGGGCCCGGCCACCCCGGTGGTGGCCAGCGCCCAGTCGGCGCCGAGCAGTCGGCGGACGCCCTCGGCCATCTGCCGGGCCACCACCGGGTGGACCGGGCCGTACACGTCGAGCAGGCCCTCGTCGACGCCGAGCACGGACGCCTTGAGCTCGGTGGCGTACGCGGTGACCGAGCCCCGGAACACCGCGGAGGCGCCGGGGACGCCGACCAGGGCGGCGGCCAGCAGGCCGCCGGTGAGCGACTCGGCGACGGCCAGGGTGGCGCCGTCGGCCCGCAGCGCCGCCAGCGCCCGGGCGGCGGCGTCCTCACTCACCGCGGCGCTCCCGGGCGATGCCCTCGCGGCGCAGCCGGACGGCCTGGAGCACGTAGTCGAGGCCGGTGGCGAGGGTGAGGAACACCGCGACGCCCATCACCACGGCCCGGCCGGTGGCCAGCGGCCCGGTGAGCACCAGGACGTACATGCCGACCGCGGTGCCCTGGGCCAGCGTCTTGATCTTGCCGCCGCGGCTGGCCGGGATGACGGCGTAGCGGATCACCCAGAACCGCATCAGCGTGATGCCGAGCTCACGGGCCAGGACGACCACGGTGATCCACCAGGGCAGGTCGCCGAGCAGGGACAGCCCGACCAGACCGGTGCCCATGATCGCCTTGTCGGCGATCGGGTCGGCGATCCGGCCGAAGTCGGTGACCAGGCCCTTGCGGCGGGCCAGCGCGCCGTCGAACACGTCGGTGATCATCGCGATGGCGAAGGCCGCCCAGGCGAAGGCCCGCCACTTGGGGTCGTGCCCGCCGTCGGCGAACAGCAGCGCGGCGAAGACCGGGACGAGCAGCAGCCGGAACATGGTCAGCACGTTGGCGATGTTCCACACGCCGGGCTGCGGCGGGACGGCGGCCGGGGTCGGCCGGGTGGCGGCCGGAGCCCCCGGCCCCTTGGTCATACCTGGGCTCCGGCGAGCTCCGGCGCCTCGGTGGCCGCGACGGCCTCGGCGACCAGGTCGACGCCCTCGGTGCCGACCACCACGGCCCGGTAGGACCGGCCGACCACCGCGTCCTCGACGCCGAGCAGGGTGGTCAGGCCGTCGGTCTCCGGGGCCTGGTGGGCCGCGCGGCCCTCCACCACCCCGTCCTCCACCGACTCGACCAGCACCGTGACCTCGCTGCCGATCCGCTGCTCGGCGCGCTGCGCGGTGAGCTCCTCGGCGAGCTTGGAGAGCCGGGCGACCCGGTCGTTCACCACGTCCTGGTCGAGCTTGCCGTCGTAGCCGGCCGCCTCGGTGCCGTCCTCGTCGGAGTACCCGAACACGCCGATGGCGTCGAGCCCGGCGTGGGTGATGAACCGTTCCAGCTCCGCGTAGTCCTCCTCGCTCTCGCCGGGGAAGCCGACGATGAAGTTGGAGCGGGCGCCGGCCTCGGGGGCCTTGGCCCGGATCGACTCCAGCAGGCCGAGGAACTGCTCGGTGGAACCGAAGCGGCGCATCCGGCGCAGCACGGCGGGCGCGGAGTGCTGGAAGGACAGGTCGAAGTACGGGACGACCTTGTCGGTGCCGGTCATCACGTCGATCAGGCCGGGGCGCATCTCGGCGGGCTGCAGGTAGCTGACCCGGACCCGCTCGATGCCCTCGACGGCGGCGATCTCGCTCAGCAGGGTCTCCAGCAGGCGGATGTCGCCAAGGTCCTTGCCGTAGGAGGTGTTGTTCTCGGAGACCAGGACGACCTCGCGGACGCCCTGCCCGGCCAGCCAGACGGCCTCGCCGAGGACGTCGCTCGGCCGGCGGGAGATGAAGGAGCCGCGGAAGGCGGGGATGGCGCAGAACGAGCAGCGGCGGTCGCAGCCGGAGGCGAGCTTGATCGAGGCGACCGGGGCGTCGTCCAGCCGCTTGCGCAGGGTGCGCGGGCCGGAGGCGGGGGCGACGCCGTCGGGGAGGTCCTCGGGGGCGCCGTGGCCGGGCAGCGCGACCTCGGCGGCGGCGGCCTGCCGCTCGACCGGGGTGAGCGGCAGCAGCTTGCGGCGGTCGCGCGGGGTGTGGGCCTCGACGTGGCCGCCGGAGAGGATGGTGTTCAGGCGGCTGGAGATGTCGGCGTAGTCGTCGAAGCCGAGCACGCCGTCGGCCTCGGGGAGGGCGTCGGCGAGCTCCTTGCCGTAGCGCTCGGCCATGCAGCCGACCGCGACCACGGCCTGGGTGCGGCCGTGCCCCTTGAGGTCGTTGGCCTCCAGCAGGGCGTCGACGGAGTCCTTCTTGGCGGCCTCGACGAACCCGCAGGTGTTGACGACGGCGACGTCGGCCTCGCTGGCGTCGTCGACCAGTCGCCAGCCGTCGGCCTCCAGTCGCCCGGCGAGTTCCTCGGAGTCGACCTCGTTGCGGGCGCATCCGAGCGTGACCAGGGCGACAGTGCGGGTTTCAGGCATGACGCCAAGATTAACGCGCGCCTCCCGGTGGAGTTTCCCCCGGAGGGCGCGCGCGTTGCCGTGAGGACCGGATCGTCCCGGTTCAGCCCGCCTGCGGGTCGCCCGGGGTGTAGGTGAGGTGCACGACCTGGCCGTCCTGGCCGGCCGGACCGAGGTCCTTGCCGTTGACGAACAGGTGGACGGCCCCGGCGTTGCCGATCACCAGGGTGATCTTCTTGGGGTCGGTGAAGGTCTGGTCCTGGCCGGCTTCCAGGTTGTTGGAGTACAGCGACTTGCCGTTGCCGTCCTTGGCGGTGACCCAGCTCTTGTCCGGTCCGGCGACCAGCTTGACGGTGACCTTGTCGGCGGGCGCGGCGGCGATCGCCGCGACGCTGCTCTCCGGGGCCGGCGGCTGCGCGGACGGGGAGCCGGTGGCCGGGGCGGAGACGCCGGAGGGCAGCGGGGCGCTGGCCGCGCCGGGCTGGTCGCCGCCGGAGGACGAGGAGCCGACCAGGTTGTAGCCGATCAGCGCGACCACGGCGAGGATCGCGACCACCATCGCGGCGGTCCAGTTCGGGCGGTTGTGGTCGCGGACCTTGATCGGGCCGGGGTCGACCAGCGGGCCGGCCGGCCGGGCCGGGGCGCCGCCGTGCTCGGCGTCGTAGCGGGCGACCAGCGCCTCGCCGTCCAGGCCGACCTCGCGGGCCAGCAGCCGCAGGTGGCCGCGGGCGTAGAAGGCGCCGCCGCAGCGCTCGAAGTCGTCGGACTCGACGGCGTGCACGATCGGGACCCGGATCCGGGTGCGGGTGCTGACCTGGTCGACCGTCAGGCCGGCGTCGATCCGGGCCTTGGCGAGCTGCCGCCCGATGCTCGGCCCGTCGGTGGTGGCACGACTCGACTCCTCGGCGGCAGCGGCGGCGGGCGCGGAGGAGTCGGGGGCGGAGCGGCGGGGGGACTTGCCGATGGTCACTGGGCACGCCTTTCGAGCGGAGGCCACCTGCTGAGGCACCAGTCTAGGGGTGGGGGTGGAACGTTTCTCAACCGGAGGGGGCCCGAACGTGCCACAGTCTCGCAACAGAAGTTGACGGGCGCTCACGGCGGTTCCCGGCCGTCCGGACGCCCGCCGCCTACCCCCGGAGGGTCAGCAGTACACCGTCCAGTTCGTCCGGTTTGACCAGCACGTCCCGGGCCTTGGAGCCCTCGCTGGGACCGACGATGCCGCGGGACTCCATCAGGTCCATCAGCCGGCCCGCCTTGGCGAAGCCGACCCGGAGCTTGCGCTGGAGCATCGAGGTCGACCCGAACTGGGTGGTGACCACCAGCTCGGCGGCCTGGATCAGCAGGTCGAGGTCGTCGCCGATCTCCTCGTCGATCTCCTTCTTCGGGCCGCCGCCGACCACCACGTCGTCCCGGTAGCGGGCGGTCAGCTGGTCCTTGCAGTGCTGGACGACCCTGGCGATCTCCGCCTCGGTGACGAAGGCGCCCTGCATCCGGACCGGCTTGGAGGCGCCCATCGGCAGGAACAGCGCGTCGCCCTTGCCGATCAGCTTCTCCGCGCCGGGCTGGTCGAGGATGACCCGGGAGTCGGCCATCGCCGAGGTGGCGAAGGCCAGCCGGGACGGCACGTTGGCCTTGATCAGGCCGGTGACCACGTCCACCGAGGGGCGCTGGGTGGCCAGCACCAGGTGGATGCCGGCGGCCCGGGCGAGCTGGGTGATCCGGACCACCGAGTCCTCGACGTCGCGCGGGGCGACCATCATCAGGTCGGCCAGCTCGTCGACGATCACCAGCAGGTACGGGTAGGGCGCCAGCTCGCGCTCGCTGCCCAGCGGCGGCTGGACGGTGCCGGCCCGGACCGCGGCGTTGAAGTCGTCGACGTGCCGGAAGCCGTAGGCCGCCAGGTCGTCGTAGCGGGTGTCCATCTCGCGGACCACCCACTGGAGGGCCTCGGCGGCCTTCTTCGGGTTGGTGATGATCGGCGTGATCAGGTGCGGGATGCCCTCGTACGCGGTCAGCTCGACCCGCTTGGGGTCGACCAGCACCATCCGGACCTCGTCGGGGGTGGCGCGCACCAGCACCGAGGTGATCAGGCAGTTGATGCAGGAGGACTTGCCCGCGCCGGTGGCGCCGGCCACCAGGACGTGCGGCATCTTCGCCAGGTTGGCCATCACGGTGTGGCCCTCGACGTCCTTGCCCATGCCGACCACCATCGGGTGGGTGTCCTCGGCGGCGGTGCGCGAGCGCAGCAGGTCGCCGAGGGTGACCATCTCCCGGTCCCGGTTGGGGATCTCCACGCCGACCGCGGACTTGCCGGGGATCGGCGAGATGATCCGCACGTCGGGGGTGGCCACCGCGTAGGCGATGTTCTTCGCCAGCGCGGTGATCCGCTCGACCTTCACGGCGGGGCCGAGCTCGACCTCGTAGCGGGTCACCGTCGGGCCGCGGGTGAAGCCGGTGACCCGCGCGTCGACCTTGAACTCGGCGAACACGCCGCTGAGTTGCGCCACCACGTCGTCGTTGATCTGGGACCGGGCCTTGCCCGGGGCGCCGCGCTCCAGCAGGTCCAGCGCGGGCAGCGCGTAGCCGCCGTCGCCGGAGAGCCGGAGCTGCTCCATCCGGACGGGGGCCTCGCCGTGGCCCTCGGGGGCGTCGGCGGCCCGGGCCGCGGGCACCTCGGGCGTCCACGGCTCCTCCGGCGGGGCCGTGTTGTCCTTGACCTGGCCGACCATGCTGGCCACCGCGGGCGAGCCGGGGACGCCGTACAGCAGCGCGCCGTCCAGGTCGGCGGCGACGCCGGCCGCGAGGTCGCGGGTCTGGTACGGGTCCTTCTCGAAGGAGAGCGGCTCGGTGGGCTCCACGTCCCCGGCGTCGTCGCCCTTGCGGCGGCGGCGCCGGCGGCGGGCGGAGAGCTCGTCGTTCTCGACCGTGATCGGCAGCGCGTCCGGGTCGGCGTCCTCGGGCGGCGCGGTGGAGTACTCCCGCTCGGCGTCCGGGGCCGCGCCCTCCTCCAGGTCGCCGGGCAGCGGCTCGACCACGCCCAGGCGCACGCCGAGCTGCCGCAGCCGCTCGGGGATCCGGTTGACCGGGGTGGCGGTGACCACCAGCAGGCCGAAGAACGCGACCAGCAGCAGCAGCGGGACGGCCAGCGGCGGACCGGCCGCGGCCATCATCGGGGTGGACGCGGCCCAGCCGATCAGACCGCCGGCCTGCCGGATCTTGGTCGCCCCGGCGCCCATCGCGGGCCCGCCGCAGCCGATGTGCACCAGGCCCAGCACGCCGACCACCAGGGTGCTCAGGCCGATCGCGATCCGGCCGTTGGCCTCCGGCACCTCGGGGTGGCGCATCAGCCGGACGGCGAGGGCGCCGAACAGGAACGGCACCAGCACGTCGAGCCGGCCGAACAGGCCGGAGACCACGTTGGTGGCCGCCTCGCCGAGCCAGCCCTGCGGGCTGAACCACGTCCCCGCGGCGGTCACCAGGGCGAGCGCCAGCAGCAGCAGCGCCACGCCGTCCTTGCGGTGCTCGGGGTGCAGGTTGCGGGCGCCGTGGCCGAAGCCGCGGAACACCGCGCCCACCGAGTGCGCCAGGCCCAGCCAGAGCGCCCGGACGGCCCGGAAGAGTATCGGCCGCTTCGGCGGCGGCGGGGGCGCGGCGGCCGCCTTCTTGGCCGGGGCGGCCTTCTTCGCCGGAGCCTTCTTGGCGGGCGCGGCCTTCTTGGCCGGTGCCTTCCTGGCCGGTGCGTCCTTGCCCGGCGCGCCCTTGGCCGGCCCGGGCTTGCTGGTGCGTGCGGCGGCGCTTCCGGGCGTTCGTGTGGCCATGGGGGGCAGCCTACCGGCGCGCCCGGGCCGCGGACATGCGCGGGCGCACTTCGGCGGGTTGTGTCGCCGACGCGCCGTCAGCCGCCCGGGAATCACCCGGACGGATGACCTCGACGGTCCGTCAGCCGGCGCCGGGGCGCAGCGCGTCGAGCGCCCCGCGCAGGCCGGCGATCTGCCGCTCCAGGTGCGCGGCGGTCGCCGCGGCCGGGCCGTCGGAGCCCGACTCCAGCTGCTTGGTGAGCGCCTCGGCCTGCTCCTCGACGGCGGCCAGCCGGGCCGACAGCTCGCCGAGCAGCGCCCCGCCGATGGCCGGCTCCGCACCCGCCTCCAGCTGCAGGCGCAGCAGTGCGGCCTGCTCCTTCAGCTGGGTGTTCTTCTGGTACAGGTCGACGAAGACGGAGACCTTGGCCCGCAGCACCCACGGGTCGAAGGGCTTGGAGATGTAGTCGACCGCACCGGCCGCGTAGCCGCGGAAGGTGTGGTGCGGACCGTGGTTGATCGCGGTCAGGAAGATGATCGGGATGTCCCTGGTCCGCTCCCGGCGCTTGATGTGCGCGGCGGTCTCGAAGCCGTCCATGCCGGGCATCTGCACGTCCAGCAGGATCACCGCGAAGTCGTCGGTGAGCAGGGCCTTGAGCGCCTCCTCGCCGGAGGCGGCGCGCACCAGGGTCTGGTCGAGCGCGGAGAGGATCGCCTCCAGGGCGAGCAGGTTCTCCGGACGGTCGTCGACCAGGAGGATCTTCGCCTTCTGCACCAGGACCCGCCCTCCTGCCGGTTGTTTCCCGAGGGCCGGCACCTTCGTACCGCCCATCACTGCCCCGGTCATGCTAGCCGTACCCCCTTGCCCGCCACAGGCCCGGTGCCGGGCGTCACCGTCCGGTCACTGTTGGCAACGAGCGGTGACCCTACCGGGTTCCCGCCCGCGGGTGCCAGCCGGAGCGGGCCCCCGCGGGTGGCGGTCACCTGACGGGCAGGTGTTGGCGCATCACCGCCAGCAGGTGGTCGGTCTCGACCGGCTTGGTGATGTGGTCGGTCGCGCCCGCCTGGAGGCTCTTCTCGCGGTCGCCCTTCATCGCCTTGGCGGTCAGCGCGATGATCGGCAGGCCGGAGAACCGGGGCATCCGGCGGATCTGCTCGGTGGTCGCGTAGCCGTCCAGCTCGGGCATCATGATGTCCATCAGCACCAGGGCGACGTCCTCGTGCTGTTCGAGCATCTCGATGCCCTCGCGGCCGTTCTCGGCGTACAGCACGGTCAGGCCGTACTGCTCCAGCACGCTGGTGAGGGCGAACACGTTGCGGATGTCGTCGTCGACGATCAGGACCCGCTCGCCGTCGAAGCGGGGCGGGGTGCCGCCGGCGCGGGTCGCCTCGCCCTGGCGCGGGACGGTCTCCTCGGCGGCGCGCGGGGCGTCCGCGGGGCGGCGGCGCTCGACGGTGGAGCGGCGGCGCTCCTCGACCAGGCCGCGGGCCTCCTGGGTCCACTGCTCGGCCGGGGTGCGGGAGGCTTCGAGGGCGCGCGGGGCGCCCGCGCGCTCCAGGGTGACCGGTTCGGGGCCCTCGCTGCGCAGCGGCAGGTAGAGGGTGAAGGCGGAGCCGCGGCCGATCTCGCTCTCGACGTGGATCTCGCCGCCCAGCAGCCGGGCGATCTCCCGGCTGATCGACAGGCCCAGGCCGGTGCCGCCGTACTTGCGGCTGGTGCCGCCGTCGGCCTGCTTGAACGCCTCGAAGATCTCCCGGAGCTTGTTGCCGGGGATGCCGATGCCGGTGTCGGAGACCGAGAAGGCGATCAGCGGCTCGTCCGGGTCGGCCATGGTGCCGGACTCCAGCAGCTGCTCGCGCACGTGCTGCGGGATCTCCGCTCCGGCCACCGGGCGGATCATCAGCTCGACCGCGCCGGCGTCGGTGAACTTCACCGCGTTGGAGAGCAGGTTGCGCAGCACCTGCTGGAGGCGCTGCTCGTCGGTGTGCAGGGTGGCCGGCAGGTCCGGGGAGACCCGGACCGCGAAGTCCAGGTTCTTCTCGGCGGCCAGCGGCCGGAACGCGGCCTCCACGTAGTCGACCAGCTGGACGAGGGCGATCCGGGCCGGGCGGACGTCCATCTTGCCCGCCTCGACCTTGGACAGGTCGAGGATGTCGTTGATCAGCTGGAGCAGGTCGCTGCCCGCGCCGTGGATGGTCTCGGCGAACTCGACCTGCTTGGCCGACAGGTTGCCCTCGTTGTTGTCGGAGAGCAGCTTGGCCAGGATCAGCAGCGAGTTGAGCGGGGTGCGCAGCTCGTGCGACATGTTGGCGAGGAACTCGCTCTTGTAGCGCGAGGCCAGCGCGAGCTGCTCGGCGCGCTCCTCCAGGATCTGCCGGGCCTCCTCGATCTCGCTGTTCTTGATCTCGATGTCGCGGTTCTGCTGGGCGAGTTGCTCGGCCTTCTCCTGCAGCTCCTCGTTGGTGCGCTCCAGCTCCTCCTGGCGGGCCTCCAGTTCGGCGGAGCGCATCGAGAGCTCGGCGGTGAGCCGCTGGGACTCCAGCAGCAGGCCCTCGGTCTTGGTGTTGACCGAGATGGTGTTGACGGTGACGCCGATCTGGTCGGCGATCTGGTTGAGGAAGTCCAGCGCGACGGCGGTGAAGCTGGAGAAGGTGGCGAGTTCGATCACGCCGAGCAGCCGGCCCTCGAACAGCACCGGCATCACCACCACGTGCGCCGGGGAGGACTCGCCGAGGCCGGAGGAGATCTTCAGGTAGCCGGGCGGGGTCTCCTTGAGCACGATCGGCCGCTTCTCCACGGCGGCCTGCCCGATCAGGCCCTCGCCGAGCCGGAAGGTGGTGGGCATGGTGCGCCGGTGGTAGCCGTAGCTGCCGATCAGGCGCAGCACGACGTCGTTCTCGTCGTCGTCCTCGGTGACGAGTTCGGCCGCCCGGCCGGCCGGCTGGGCGAGGAAGAAGGCACCGTGCTGGGCGGAGACCACCGGGGTCAGCTCGCTCATGATCAGCGAGGCGACGGCGGACAGGTCGCGGCGGCCCTGCAGCAGGCCGGACATCCGGGCCAGGTTGGACTTGAGCCAGTCCTGCTCCTTGTTGGTGCGGGTGGTCTCGCGCAGGTTGGCGATCATCTGGTTGATGTTGTCCTTGAGCTCGTCGAGCTCGCCGGACGCGTCCACGTTGATCCGCGGCGACAGGTCGCCGCGGGTGACGGCGGTGGCGACCTGGGCGATCGCGCGCACCTGCCGGGTCAGGTTGTTGGCCAGCTCGTTCACCGACTCGGTGAGGTCCTGCCAGGTGCCGTCGACGCCGGGGACCCGGGCCTGGCCGCCGAGCCGGCCGTCGGTGCCGACCTCGCGGGCTACCCGGGTCACCTCGTCGGCGAACGCGGAGAGCTGGTCGACCATGGTGTTGATGCTGGTCTTGAGCTGGAGGATCTCGCCGCGGGCGTCCACGTCGATCTTCTGCGAGAGGTCGCCCTTGGCGACCGCGGTGATCACCAGCGCGATGTTGCGGACCTGGCCGGTGAGGTTGTTGGCCATCAGGTTGACGTTCTCGGTCAGGTCCTTCCAGATCCCGGCGACGCCCGGCACGCTGGCCTGGCCGCCCAGGATGCCGTCGGTGCCCACCTCGCGGGCGACCCGGGTGACCTCGACGGCGAAGGCCGACAGCTGGTCGACCATGGTGTTCAGGGTGTCGGCGAGCGCGGCGACCTCGCCCGCCGCGTCGATGGCGATCTTCTTGGACAGGTCGCCGCGGGCCACCGCGGCGGCGACCTCGGCGATGTTGCGGACCTGGCTGGTCAGGTTGGACGCCATCAGGTTGACGTTGTCGGTCAGGTCCCGCCAGATGCCGGAGACGCCGGAGACCCGGGCCTGACCGCCCAGGATGCCGTCGGTGCCGACCTCGCGGGCGACCCGGGTCACCTCGTCGGCGAACGCGGACAGCTGCTCGACCATCGTGTTGACGGTGGTGACGAGCTCGCGGATCTCGCCCTTCGCGTCGACGGTGATCTTCTTGGAGACGTCGCCGCGGGCCACCGCGGTGGTCACCTCGGCGATCGAACGCACCTGGCTGGTCAGGTTGTTGGCCATCAGGTTCACCGAGTTGGTGAGGTCCTTCCAGGTGCCGGAGACCCCGGGCACGCTGGCCTGGCCGCCGAGGATGCCCTCGGTGCCGACGTCCCGGGCGACCCGGGTGACCTCGTCCGCGAACGCCGACAGCTGGTCGACCATGGTGTTGATGGTGTTCTTCAGCTCCAGGATCTCGCCCCGGGCGTCGACCTGGATCTTCTGCGACAGGTCGCCCTTGGCGACCGCGGTGGTCACCTGCGCGATGCCGCGGACCTGGCTGGTCAGGTTGTTCGCCATCGAGTTGACGTTCTCGGTGAGGTCCTTCCAGACCCCGGCCACGCCCGGCACCTGCGCCTGGCCGCCGAGGATGCCCTCGGTGCCGACCGCGCGCGCCACCCGGGTCACCTGCTCGGCGAAGCCGGAGAGCTGGTCGACCATGGTGTTGATGGTGTTCTTCAGCTCCAGGATCTCGCCCCGGGCGTCGACCTCGATCTTGCGCGAGAGGTCGCCCTTGGCGACCGCGGTGGTCACCTCGGCGATGTTGCGGACCTGGGCGGTCAGGTTGGCCGCCATGAAGTTCACCGAGTCGGTCAGGTCGCGCCACACGCCGGCCACGCCCGACACCTGCGCCTGGCCGCCCAGGCGGCCCTCGGTGCCCACGTCGCGGGCCACCGTGGTGACCTGCGCGGCGAACGAGTTGAGCTGGTCGACCATCGTGTTGACGGTGTTCTTCAGCTCCAGCATCTCGCCGTCGACGTCCACCGTGACCTTGCGCGACAGGTCGCCGCGGGCCACCGCGGTGGTCACCTCGGCGATGTTGCGGACCTGCGCGGTCAGCCGCCCGGCCATGGTGTTGACCGAGTCCGACAGGTCCTTCCAGGAGCCGGAGACGCTGCGCACCCGGGCCTGGCCGCCCAGCTTGCCCTCGGTGCCGACCTCGATCGCCACCCGGGTCACCTCGTCGGTGAACTCGGACAGCTGGTCGACCAGGCCGTTGACGGTCCGGCCGACCTTCAGGAACTCGCCGCGCAGCGGGTAGCTCGCCCCGGTGGTGTGCAGCGAGCGCAGTTCCATGGTCTGGGTCAGGTCGCCCTCGGCGATCGAGGACAGCACCCGGCCGACCTCGGCCATCGGCCGCGCCAGGTCGTCGATCAGCGCGTTGCAGTTGTCGACCGCGGCCATCCAGGCGCCCTCGCCGACGCCGGTCTCCAGCCGCTCGGACAGCCGGCCCTCGCGGCCCACCGCCCGCCGCACCCGGGCCAGTTCACCGGTGAGGTGCTGGTTGCGCTCGGCGACCTCGTTGAACACCGCGGCGATCTCCGCCAGCAGGCCGTCGCCCGGGAAGGTCAGCCGGCGGCGGAAGTTGCCGTCGCGCATCGCGGTGAGCGCGGTCAGCAGCTTGCGCAGCTCCGCGGGCTCGGCCCCGCGCCCCGGGTTCGGGCGCCGCCCGCCGCCGGCCCGCGACGGGGGCACCGGGCGGGCGCCGCGCGCAGCGGCGGTCGTCGTTCCGGACACGTCCTTGGTCGCCGAACTCAACGGGGCCCTCCCAGGTCCTGACTCGGTTCACCGCCGCGGGAGGACCGGCGTCCGGCCTTCGCTCCCGCGCCGTCCCTGTCGACCGTACTGCGGCCGTGACGGCACGCGGACCCCCCAGTGTGACAGCACTGGCACCCGGTGTCGGACCGGTTGCGGAGGGTTTTCCCGGCGACCAGGGAAAGTGGTGAACGAAATCACTCCCAGGGACCTGTTTCGGCGCCCCGGCCCCACTGGGTACCAACCGGAAAGTAGGGTGGAGGGCCGCACCGGGCCCGGGCGACCCCGCCCCGGGACCGCCGCACCGCCCCGACCTTCCGTCGGACCAGCAGCAGAGACCAGCAGCAGAGGAGACGTGGCCGTGGTCACCGCGCGCGCAGCCGCCACCTTCGAACCGGTCGACCGGTCGGCCGCCGCGGCCCGCGGCTTCGTCCGGGACGCCCTGCTCGGGTGGGACGTGCCCGAGGTGGTGGACGACGCCGTGGTGCTGGTCAGCGAACTGGTCACCAATGCGGTGGTGCACGCCGGGACGGCCGCCGAGGTGGCCTGCCTGCGCGAGGAGGACACCGTCCGGATCGAGGTCAGCGACCGGCACCCGGAGCGCGGCCTTCCCTCCTTCGCCAACGTGACGATGAACTCCGAGCGGTACGCCGACCCGGACGGCGAGGGCGGCCGCGGCCTGCTGATGTGCTCGGCACTGTCCAGCAGTTGGGGCGTGGAGTACGCGGCCGGCCGCAAGACCGTCTGGTTCCGCCTCGCCCTGCCCGAGCAGCGCCCCGGCACCCGGTACGCGCTGCCCAGCCTGCCCGGCGGCGAACTCCCGGCCGCGGACGGCCCGGTGCGGGTCGCCGTGGTGCAGCTCGACGACCACGGGCGGGTCCGGCACTGGAACGCCGACGCCGAGTCGCTCTTCCACCGCCCCGCGGACGCCGTGTTCGGCCGCCCCTGGGCCGAACTGGCCGTCTGGCCGCAGACCCCCGGCCTCGGCCTCGGCGACACCCTGCGGCTGGCCCGCTGGGAGGGCTCGTACGCGGTGCGCGGCGGCGACGGCGCGGTGCAGGAGGTGTACGGCACCCACGTGCGGCTGCGCGACAGCTCCGGCACCCCGACGGTGGCGTGCCTGCTGGTCCGCGAGGCCGACCGCGCGGTGCTGCGCACCCCCGGCACCCCGGGCAGCGCCGTGGAGGGCGCCGCCACCGCCGTCGAGCCGCTGGACCTGCTGGTCGGCCCGGTCTCCCCCGACGACCTGTCCAGCCTGCTGCAGCGGATCGTCGAGCGCGCCCGCGACCTGCTCGACGCCGACGCCGCCTACCTGCTGCTCACCAGCGAGGACGAGACCGAGTTCGAGCTGCGCGCCGCCACCGGCCTGGCCGGCCCGTCCCGGCGCTTCTCCCGGCTGCCGGTGGACGCCGGCGCGGGCCGCTTCGACTCGGCCCGGCTGCCCGCCGTGCACGAGGACCTGGCGGTCCGCCCGACCGGCGCCGCCCCGCTGCTCGACGGCACCGACCTGCGCTCGCTGATCACCGTCCCGCTCAAGGTCGAGGGCCGGCTGACCGGCTCGCTCGGGGTGGCCGCGGCCGCCCCCGGCCGCTACGACAACGAGGACGCGCTGCGCCTGCAGTTCGCCGCCGACCGGATCGCGCTGGCCCTGGAGAGCGCCCGGCTGAGCGAGCTGGAACGGCTGCGCCGCGGCTCGCTGTCCTTCCTGGTGGAGGCGTCCGACCTGCTGGCCGGCACCCTGGAGCACGAGCAGACGCTCGCCCTGATGGCGCAGATGGCCGTCCCCACGCTCTCCTCCTGGTGCGCCGTCTACACCACGCCGGACCAGGCGCCCGGCGCCGAACTCGCCTTCGTGCTGCACGAGGACGAGGACCGGATCGACGCGCTGCGCGCCCTGCTCGACAAGACCCCCGCCCCGGAGGCGGAGCCCAGCCCGGGCGCCCGCCCGTGGGACGCCCCCGCCGAGACCGCCCGGGCGCTCGGCCACCCGGTCGGCCCGGAGCTCGGCGAGACGATGGTCATGCCGCTGTCCGCCCGCAACCGGGTGATCGGCCTGCTGGTGCTCGGCACCCGGCGCGGCGTCCGGTTCCGCCAGGAGATCCTGGAGCTCGGCGAGGACCTCTCCCGCCGGGCCGCCCTGGCGCTGGACAACTCCCGCCTGTACTCCGAGCGCACCGCCACCAGCCAGGCGTTCCAGCGCGCCCTGCTGCCCCCGGAGCTGCCGAAGATCCCGGGCGTCGAGGTGGAGGTCTTCTACCAGGCCGCGGGCGAGGGCAACGAGGTCGGCGGCGACTTCTACGACCTGTTCCCGATCCGCGAGGGCACCTACGGCTTCGCGATCGGCGACGTCTGCGGCACCGGCCCGGAGGCCGCCTCGGTCACCGGCCTGGCCCGCAACTCGCTGCGCCTGCTGGCCCGCGAGGGCCTCGACGCCCCGCAGGTCCTCACCCGGCTGAACGCGGCGATCCTGGACGAGGGCAGCCGGGCCCGCTTCCTCACCCTGCTGTACGGCGAGCTGACGCCCCGCGCGGACGGCTCGACCGTGCTGTCGCTGGTCTGCGCCGGCCACCCGCTGCCGCTGCGGCTGCGCACCGACGGGCAGGTCGACCAGGCCGCCTCGCCGCAGCCGCTGCTCGGGGTGATGGACGAACTCGACCTCACCGCAGAGGAGTTGGTGCTCGCCCCGGGCGAGGTGCTGCTGTGCGTGACGGACGGCGTGACCGAGCGCCGGGAGGGCGGCCGGATGCTCGGCGACGACGGTCTGATCGAGGTGCTGACCGGCTGCGCGGGCCTGACCGCGGGCGCGGTCGCGGCCCGGGTGCACCGGGCGGTGGAGCGCTTCGCGCCCGAGCCGCCGTCCGACGACATGGCGATCCTGACGCTGCGCATTCCGACCCAGCGTCAGAACTGACCGGGCCGACCGCCGGAACTGGTCACGGTTTGCTCACACTTGCTCATCCTGCGTGATTCACAAGGGTACAAAACCGGGTCGCCGGGTACACCGTAAGCACCGGGGGCTTCCACCCCGGAGGGCACGACCAGCGGCCGAGCCGCCGGTTCTCTCCTTCGCCGCAGCCGCCGCACCCTCTCTCCGGTGCGCCCACGACCCGGCACCTGGCACCACCTCTTCGCACACCCACTTTTCACCGTGATCTCGCCATGCCCTGGCGCAGAGTGAAAGGAGCCTCCGGTGAGCAATGAAGCCTCCGGGGCGAACGCCCGATCCGCTGACGCGGGTCCGCTCGGATACCTGGCCCTCGGTCTGACTCTGCTGGCGTACGGCCTGCTCGGCACGGGTGTCCTCAGCGGCACCTCGGCCGGCGGCGCCTCCACGCTGGCCAACCTGGTCGGCGGCGTGACGCTGTTCGTCGCCGGCCTCTGGCAGTTCCGCGGCGGCGACCGCTTCAGCGGCACCGCGTTCACCGCCCTGGGCGCCTTCTGGGCGACCTGGGCCGCCGCCGGCCCGGCCGGCAAGAACACCGCGGGCCTGTTCCTGCTGCTGTGGGCGCTGCTGGCGCTCACCCTGACGGCCGCCTCCTGGGGCGGCGGCCTGCTCACCCGCGCGGTGTACGGCCTGCTGACCGTCTCCCTGGTGCTCAGCGCCATCGGGGCGTTCGGCGACGCCTCCGGCTGGGGCAAGGTCGGCGGCTGGGTCGCCGCCGTGGCCGGCCTGGCCGCCTGGTACTCGGCCACCGCCGAACTGACCGGCGGCCGCTGGGGCCGGGTGGCACTCCCGGTCAGGTAACCGCAGCACGGCACCACCGCACCACCGCACCACCGCTCGTCGCTCGTCCCGGAGCCCGGACGCCACCCCCACGGCGCCCGGGCTCCGGTATGTCCGCAGGTCAACTCCCGCTTGCGATCATTCACTTGACAGGGCTGACGGCCCTTCAGTTCTATAGTGCTAGGAACCTAGATAAATGAGGTTGCGGTGATCGAGTTCCACATCGAGCCCCGGTCCGGCGTCGCCCCCTACCTGCAACTGGTCCACCAGGTGCGGCAGGCCCTGCGGCTGGGCCTGCTGTCCGAGGGGGACCGGCTGCCCAAGGTCAAGGAGGTCGCGGCCAAGGTCGCGATCAACCCCAACACCGTGCTCAAGGCGTACCGCCAACTGGAGAACGAGGGCCTGGTCTCCCCCAAGCCCGGCGTCGGCACCTTCGTCAGCGGCACCCTCGGCGCCCCCGCGGTCTCCGAACACGAGCCGCTGCGAAGGGAGTTGAGCCGCTGGCTGACCACCGCCCGGGCCGCCGGGCTGGACGAGGAGTCCATCGAGGCACTGTTCCGCCAGACCGTCCGAAGTCCCACCGAAGAGGAGCGATGACCGCGATCGTCGAAACCCGGGCGCTGCACAAGCGCTACGGCCGCCGCCAGGCGCTCACCGACTGCACCCTGAGCGTCCCCGCCGGACGCGTCGTCGGCCTGGTCGGCCCGAACGGCGCCGGCAAGTCCACCCTGCTGCAACTCGCCTGCGGCCTGCTCACCCCGACCAGCGGCAGCATCGAGGTGTTCGGCGCCCCGCCCGGCCAGCTCGCCCGGGTCGGCTTCGTCGCCCAGGACACCCCGGTGTACGCCGCGCTCTCGGTCGCCGACCACCTGCGGCTGGGCGCCCGGCTCAACCCCCGCTGGGACGCCGCCCTCGCCGAACGCCGCGTCCGGCAGGCCGGGCTCGACCCCGCCCAGAAGGCCGGCCGCCTCTCCGGCGGCCAGCGCGCCCAGCTCGCCCTCGCCCTGGCCGTCGCCAAGCGGCCCGAACTCCTGCTGCTGGACGAGCCGGTGGCCGCCCTCGACCCGCTCGCCCGGCGCGCCTTCCTGCAGGGCCTGATGGAGTTCGTCGCCGAGGCCGAACCGCAGGCCACCGTGGTGCTCTCCTCCCACCTGCTCTCCGACCTGGAACGGGTCTGCGACCACCTGGTGGTGCTCGCCGACTCCCGGGTCCGCGCCCAGGGCGGCATCGACGACCTGCTCGCCACCCACTTCCGGCTCACCACCGCCCGCCGCGCGGCCGACACCCTGCCCGCCGGGATGCGCGTCCTGCACGCCGAGCACACCGAACGCCAGAGCACCTTCACCGTCCGCGCCGAGGCCGCCGTCGAGGACCCGTCCTGGGTGATGGAACCACTCGGCCTGGAGGACCTGGTCCTGCACCACATGTCCACCCCGTCCGCGCCCACCGACCTCAGCCCCGCCCTGGAGCCGCAACGATGACCTGGCTGACCTGGCGCCAGCAGCGCACCCAGTTCCTCACCGCCGCCGCCGTGCTCCTCCTCGCCACCGCCTACCTGCTGGTGGACGGCCTCCGGCTGCGCCACGGGATCCACGGCCTGCCCACCGACTGCGGCATCAACCAGTGCTTCGACCTGGAACGGGTGATCGGCAGCAAGCACAACGCCTACCTCGCCGCCGACGCGCTCGTGCTGCTCGCCCCCGCGCTGATCGGCGCCTTCTGGGGCGCCCCGCTGATCGCCCGCGAACTGGAGACCGGCACCCACCGGATGGTCTGGAGCCAGAGCGTCCCCCGCGGCCGCTGGCTGGCCGCCAAGCTGCTGCTCACCACCGCCGCCGCGGTCCTCGTCACCGGGCTGCTCAGCCTGCTGACGACCTGGTACGCCGCCCCGATCGACCGCTTCGACCACAACCGCTTCCAGCCGCTGCTGTTCAGCCTCCGCGGCCTCGTCCCGCTCGGCTACGCCGCCTTCGCGGTCGCGCTCGGCGCCTGCGTCGGCCTGTTCCTGCGCCGCACCCTCGCCGCGGCGGCCGTCACCCTGGTCGTCTTCGCCGCCGTCCAGGTCCTGGTGCCGCTGGCCGTCCGCCCGCACCTGCAGCAGCCGGTCCACGAACTGGCCGCCCTGCACAAGGACCCGATCCGCCACGGCTCGTTCGCCGGCTTCGAGACCACGGGCGGCCGCATCGGCCCCGACTCCCGCATGGTCGCCGTCTTCGACCTCCCCGACGGCTGGATGCTCTCCGACAGCACCCTGCTGCCCGTCCGCGACGCCACCGGCCGCGTCCTCACCCTCGCCTCCCAGCCCTGCCCGGGCTCCGACCAGTTCCCCCCGGACAGCGCCTGCCTGGCCGAGGCCGACCTCTACGTCGCCCTCGACTACCAGCCCGCCGACCGCTACTGGACCTTCCAGTTCGCCGAGACCGGCCTGTACCTCGCCGCCGCCGCCGCACTGGCCGCCCTCACCTCCTGGGGCCTGCGCCGCCGCCTCGGCTGACCGGCCGGGTGGACGGGAGCGGCGACCGCAACCGAGCCGCTCCGCTCCGGCCGCCCCTCCCGTCCACCCGGCACCTCCCGCATTCCCCTGCCCCGTTCACCTCCGGTTGCTACTGTCTGCGTCCGGAGGGGAACGCATGGGTCACTGGCTGGTCGGCACGGAATCACTCACCGCGTGCCGTTTCGCGCTCTCACCCCTGGTCGAGACGGTCGCCGCGGTCGGCGTCCTCGCCGAGATCCGGCCCGAGCCCTGGCGCCGCGGCTGGCTCGCCGACCACCAACCCGCCTTCCGGGCCCGCCTCGCGGCCACCCCGCAGGCCGCCCCCTGGCTGACCGCCCGCGAACCCGCCGACTGGCCCGCCGCCCTCCCCCTGCCCGCGCCGGACCCGGACGCCGACCCCCGCCTGCTCGACCTCCCCGCCGCCGACCTGCCCCCCGCGCTCGCCGAACTCCTCGACTGGACGTGGCAGCACGTCGTCCGCCCCGAATGGCCCGCCCGCCTGCGCACCCTGCGCACCGACCTCACCACCCGCCGGGAACGCGCCGCACGGCACGGCTGGCCCGCCGCCCTCCCCCACCTCGGCCCGCAGCACCGCTGGCTCCCCGACGGCCGCCTCCGCCTCACCGCCCCCGCCCTCCCCCCGCACCTGCCACCCGCCCCCGAGCTGCTGTTCGTCCCGACCAGCGCCCGCCACGGCTGGCTCCGCCCGGACGAGTCGCACACCCGCCTCACCGTCGTCTACCCGACCTCCGCCGCGCCCGTCCCCGGCCCCCGCACCCCGCCCGCCAGCCTGGGCCGCCTACTCGGCGGCGCCCGCGCCGCCCTGCTGACCGGCCTCGACCGGCCGCGCGACACCACCCAGCTGGCCGCCCTCACCGGCCTCGGCCCGGCCGCCGTCGACGACCACCTCAGCGTCCTGCTCGACGCCCGCCTGGTCGCCGGCACCAGCACCCCCGGCCGCTACTACCGCACCGCCCTCGCCGAGGCCCTGCTCTCCGCCCAGCCCGGCTGACGGCGGCGGAGGGAACGCCGAGAACGCCGACGGCGGCCCCGGAACCCCCGTCCCCGGACCGCCGCCACTCCCGGGAGCCGGGTGCCCGCTCAGCCCTGCTGCACCGCGCTGCGCTCCCGCTGCTCCCCCGGCTCCTCCGCCGCCGCCCGGGTCCCCTCGTCCTCCCGCTGCCGCCAGCCCGACACCGCCGCCTGCACCAGGTACACGGTCAGCAGGATCACCACCGCGACCAGGCCGTCGGCCCAAAAGTGGTTCGCCGTCACCACCACCACCCACACCGTCACCACCGGGTGCAGCACCATCAACCACCGCCACGGCCCGCGCGCCACCGAGACCACCGCCACCGCCGCGATCACGCACCACGCCACGTGCACCGACGGCATCGCCGACAGCTGGTCCGCGACCACCCCCGCCACCGCGTTGCCGTACACCGACTGCCCGTACTGCTCCGCCAGGTCGACGAACCCGTTCCCCGGCAGCATCCGCGGCGGCGCCACCGGAATGAACTGGATCAGCAGGCACACCGCGGTCGTCGCCACCACCGTGGTCCGCACCCACGCGTACCGCGCCCGGTGCCGCAGGAACAGCCAGAGCAGCACCACCAGCATCACGCCGAAGTGCATCGTCGCGTAGTAGTAGTTCGCCCCCTGCACCAGCCACGGGTGCCCCACCACCGCCCGCTGCCAGGACGCCTCGTCCGGCAGCCCGAACTCCCCCTCCGTCCGGTGGATCCACTCCGCCCGCTCCAGCGCGTGGTCCGTGCCCATCAACGAGAGGTGCCCCACCACCTGCCACAGCGCGAACAGCGCCAGCAGCGTCCCCGCCTCCCGCAGCGCGTCCGCCGCCGTCCCCGCCCGACGCCGCCGCACCTCCCCGCCGGCCCGCCGGGCCACCCCCCTCCTGACGGCGAACGCCGCAGCGTACAGCGCCGCGGAGGCACCGGCCGAGGTTTGCCACGTCAACGTCAGGTTCTGCATTGGCGCAGGCTACCCGGCCCGCCCCGGGAACGCGAAAAAGCCCCCCGACTTCCCGTCGGGGGGCTTTTCCTGAATGATTGTTCGGCGGCGTCCTACTCTCCCACAGGGTCCCCCCTGCAGTACCATCGGCGCTGTGAGGCTTAGCTTCCGGGTTCGGAATGTAACCG
>NZ_BAAANS010000019.1:0-138752 GCF_039529925.1 Kitasatospora saccharophila
GGAAAGTTGCACTCGCGTCACGGAACACGGTCTACCGGATCAGGCCGCGCCGCGAGGGCAACTTCCCAGAATGATCACAACAGAATACGAGCCCTAGTCGCACCAGCCGTCCCGGTACGCCGCCCAGTGGTCCGGCGTCGCCGCGAAGTCCACGTACAGCGCGAGCCCGAAGTTCTGCCGTCCGCCCGGGCCGAGGCCCAGCCGGGCGCCGCGGACCGCCGCGCGGACGGTCTCGGCGTCGCCCCGGTGCGAGGGCGTGTCCGCCCAGTACGCGGGCAGGCCCATCAGCAGGTCGACGTCCGGCGGGGTGTTGGCGAGGGCGAGCGAGGTCTGCCGGGCGACGTAGCCGCCGTACAGCGACTCCACCGGCATCGAGGTGTCGTAGGACATCACCGCGACCTGGTCGACCCGGCGGGCCGCCGCCGCGAAGTACCCGGCGGACCAGTACTTGCCGTGGTCGCTGAGCGCGAAGGTGACCCGGCCCAGCCCGGGGACGGGGTCGATCTGCGGGGCGGCGACGGACAGCGGGACCGCCCGGGCGGCGGTGAGCGCGTGCACCTGGTCGAGCAGGGCGAGGAAGCCGGCCGAGCCGGAGTGCACCGGCTCCAGGTCGAAGTGGACGCCGTCGAAGCCCAGGTCGAGGACCTGCCGCGCGGAGGCGGTGATCCGGTCCCGGACGTCGGCCCGGTCCAGGTGCAGGCCCTCCTTCTCGGGCGCCACCACGTCCCCCAGCCAGGACTGGACCCGCACCCCGGGCATCGCCGCGTGCGCCCGGGCCAGGAAGTCCGCCGCGCCGGGCGCCAGCCCCGGGTCGAGCGAGCCGTCGTGCGCCAGCGGCCCGGTGTGCACGTACAGGTCGTGGATGCCGGTGCTGCGCACCTTCGCGGCCAGCGCGGTCAGCTCCTCCGGGGTGCGCCGCCCGTCGACCCAGGCGTGGCCGAGCCAGATCGCGTCCCTGCCGCGGGTGCGGGCGTCCGCGGCCGGTTCGCCCGCGTACTCCCAGCGCAGCGCCGCGGCCGCGCCGAGCACCGGCAGGACCAGCAGGGCGAGCGCGGTGCCGAGCGCGGTGAGGGCGCGCCGGCGCCGGCTCCAGCGGGTCCGCTCCCGCCAGCGGCGGCGCGCCCGGGCGGGCAGTGTCCGCCATTCGGACGCGCGCAGGGCGTGCCGGACGTGCTTCCACCGGCTCCGCTTCCCCGAAGTGGGCATGATCGTGCTCCCTTCCGGAGGAGAAGGACGCCCAGGATGCGGAACGGGTTCCGTCCGCACCCCGGGGGACCGATACCCTGGCGGGGTGCGCCCCCGGTCCAGGCGGGACGCATAGCCGACAGCCGTCGCACTCAGGGAGCAGCCACATGGCCACCGTTGT
Source organism: Kitasatospora saccharophila (assembly GCF_039529925.1). Classification (NCBI taxonomy): domain Bacteria; kingdom Bacillati; phylum Actinomycetota; class Actinomycetes; order Kitasatosporales; family Streptomycetaceae; genus Kitasatospora; species Kitasatospora saccharophila. The sequence continues at coordinate 1,367 of NZ_BAAANS010000019.1, forward strand.
ACCCACGTCCGCCCAGCAGGACCGCGCCGACGCCCTGCGAGAGGCCCTCGCCACCCGAGTCGTGGTGGCCGACGGGGCGATGGGCACGATGCTCCAGGCGCAGGACCCGTCGATGGAGGACTTCCAGCAGCTGGAGGGCTGCAACGAGGTCCTGAACGTGACCCGCCCCGACATCGTGCGCTCGGTGCACGAGGCGTACTTCGAGGTCGGCGTGGACTGCGTGGAGACCAACACCTTCGGCGCCAACCACTGGGCGCTGGGGGAGTACGAGATCTCCGACCGGATCTTCGAGCTGTCCGAGGCCGGTGCCCGGATCGCCCGCGAGGTGGCCGACGAGTTCACCGCGAAGGACGGCCGCCTCCGCTGGGTGCTGGGCTCGATGGGACCGGGCACCAAGCTGCCGACGCTGGGCCACACCACCTTCGCGGTGGTCCGCGAGGGCTTCCGGCAGAACGCGGCGGGCCTGATCGCGGGCGGCGTGGACGCGCTGCTGATCGAGACCAGCCAGGACCTGCTCCAGGTGAAGGCGTCGGTGCTGGGCTGCAAGGCCGCGCTGGCCGAGGCGGGCGTGAACCTGCCGATCTTCGCGCAGATCACCATCGAGACCACCGGCACCATGCTGCTGGGCTCGGAGACCGGCGCGGCGCTGACCGCGCTGGAGCCGCTCGGCATCGACTTCATCGGCCTGAACTGCGCCACCGGCCCCGAGCAGTACAGCGAGCACCTGCGCTACCTGGCGAAGAACGCCAAGGTCGGCCTGTCCGCGATGCCGAACGCCGGCCTGCCGGTGCTCACCAAGGACGGCTCGCACTACCCGCTCAGCCCGGCCGGACTCGCCGACGCGCACGAGGTGTTCGTCCGGGACTACGGCCTGGCCCTGGTCGGCGGCTGCTGCGGCACCACCCCCGAGCACCTGCGGCAGCTGGTCGAGCGGGTGCAGGGCCGGCCGCTCGCCCCGCGCGACCCGCGGCCCGAGGCGTCCGCCGCCTCGCTCTACCAGTCGGTGCCGTTCCGGCAGGACACCTCCTACCTGGCGATCGGCGAGCGCACCAACGCCAACGGCTCGAAGAAGTTCCGCGAGGCGATGATCGCCGGGGACTGGCAGAGCTGCGTGGAGATCGCCCGCGAGCAGATCCGCGAGGGCGCCCATCTGCTGGACCTGTGCGTGGACTACGTGGGCCGGGACGGCGTCGCCGACATGCGCGAGATCGCCGGCCGCCTCGCCACCGCCTCCACCCTGCCGATCGTGCTGGACTCCACCGAGCCGCCCGTGCTGCAGGCCGGCCTGGAGATGCTGGGCGGCCGGGCCGTCCTCAACTCCGTCAACTACGAGGACGGCGACGGCCCCGACACCCGGTTCGGGAAGATCGCCGCGCTGGCCCGCGAGCACGGCGCCGGCCTGATCGCGCTGACCATCGACGAGCAGGGCCAGGCCCGCACCGCCGAGCACAAGGTCGCCATCGCCGAGCGGCTGATCGAGCAGCTGGGCCGCGAGTACGGCATCCACGAGAGCTCGATCCTGGTCGACTGCCTGGCCTTCACCCTGGCCACCGGCCAGGAGGAGTCCCGCCGCGACGGCATCGAGACCATCGAGGCGATCCGCGAGCTCAAGCGCCGCCACCCGGAGGTGCAGACCACCCTGGGCCTGTCGAACATCTCCTTCGGCCTCAACCCGGCCGCCCGCCAGGTCGTCAACTCCGTCTTCCTGCACGAGTGCGTGGAGGCCGGCCTGGACTCGGCGATCGTGCACGCCGCCAAGATCCTCCCGATGAACCGGATCCCGGAGGACCGCCGGCAGACCGCCCTCGACCTGGTCTACGACCGCCGCTCCGAGGGCTACGACCCGCTGCAGAAGCTGCTGCAGCTGTTCGAGGGCGTCTCCGCGGCCTCCTCGGCGGCCTCCAAGGCCGAGGAGCTGGCCGCGCTCCCGCTGGAGGAGCGCCTGCAACGCCGGATCATCGACGGCGAGCGCAACGGCCTGGAGGCCGACCTGGACGCCGCCCTGGCCGAGCGCCCGGCGCTGGAGATCATCAACGGCACGCTGCTGTCCGGCATGAAGGTGGTCGGCGAGCTGTTCGGCTCCGGCGAGATGCAGCTGCCCTTCGTGCTGCAGTCCGCCGAGGTGATGAAGGCCGCCGTCGCGCACCTCGAACCGCACATGGAGAAGTCCGACAGCGCGGGCAAGGGCACCATCGTGCTGGCCACCGTCAAGGGCGACGTCCATGACATCGGCAAGAACCTGGTCGACATCATCCTGTCGAACAACGGCTACAACGTCGTCAACCTCGGCATCAAGCAGCCGGTCTCGGCGATCCTGGAGGCCGCCCAGGAGCACAAGGCCGACGTGATCGGCATGTCCGGCCTGCTGGTCAAGTCCACGGTGATCATGAAGGAGAACCTGGAGGAGCTGAACCAGCGCGGCCTGGCCGCCGACTTCCCGGTGATCCTCGGCGGCGCCGCCCTCACCCGCGCCTACGTCGAGCAGGACCTGCACGAGATCTACCAGGGCGAGGTCCGCTACGCCCGGGACGCCTTCGAGGGCCTGCGCCTGATGGACGCCCTGATCGGCGTCAAGCGCGGCGTTCCCGGCGCCGCCCTGCCCGAGCTGCGCAAGCGCCGGCACGCCCGGGTCGAGGTGGAGGAGCCGGAGGAGGTCAACCTCGGCCAGATCCGCTCCGACGTGGCGACCGACAACCCGGTCCCGACCCCGCCGTTCTGGGGCGACCGGATCATCAAGGGCGTCCCGTTCCAGGACTACGCCTCCTGGCTGGACGAGGACGCGCTGTTCAAGGGCCAGTGGGGCCTCAAGGGCGGGCGCTCCGGCGGCCCGACGTACGAGGAGCTGGTGGAGACCGAGGGCCGGCCGCGGCTGCGCGGCTGGCTGGACCGGCTGCAGACCGAGGGCTGGCTGGAGCCCGCCGTGGTCTACGGCTACTACCCGGCCAACTCCAAGGGCGACGACCTGATCCTCTACCGCGAGGACGGCTCCGAGCTGACCCGGTTCACCTTCCCCCGCCAGCGCCGCGGCCGCCGCCTGTGCCTGGCCGACTTCTTCCGCCCGGAGGAGTCCGGCGAGCGCGACGTGGTCGGCCTGCAGGTGGTCACCATGGGCAACCGGATCTCCGAGGCCGCCAACGAGCTGTTCGCCGGCGACTCCTACCGCGACTACCTGGAGCTGCACGGCCTGTCCGTCCAGCTCGCCGAGGCGCTGGCCGAGTTCTGGCACGCCCGGGTCCGCTACGAGCTCGGCTTCGGCGACGAGGACCCGCAGGACGTCCGGGACATGTTCGCCCTCAAGTACCGCGGCGCCCGCTTCTCGCTCGGCTACGGCGCCTGCCCCAACCTGGAGGACCGGGCCAAGATCGCCGAGCTGCTCAAGCCCGAGCGGGTCGGCGTGGTCCTCTCCGAGGAGTACCAGCTGCACCCCGAGCAGTCGACCGACGCGATCGTGCTGCACCACCCCGAGGCCAAGTACTTCAACGCGCGGTAGGTCTTCAACCGGAGATCATCCGTTCGCCGCACCGCCGACCGGTGCAATCCCACCGGCCGGGCGTATTCTTGATGATCCTGAAACGGGCCGGTCCGCTGACCAGCGGGCCGGCCCGTGCCATCCCCGGACGCGTCCGCGCCCGGCCCCGGACGCGCCCGCGCGCCCGGCCACCCACCCGGAAGGACGGCGCGCATGACGACGGTCTCGACCCCGGTCCGCATCGGCGGAGACGGCGAGGACAGCGGCCTGCACGCCGTCCTGCTCGACATGGACGGCACGCTGGTCGACACCGAGGACTTCTGGTGGCAGGCCGAGGTCGACCTGTTCGCCGAACTCGGCCACCGGCTCACCGCCGAGGACCGCACCCACGTGGTCGGCGGCCCGATGACCCGGGTCATCGACTACCTGCTGGGCCGCACCGGCGTCACCCTCAGCCCCGCCGAACTGACCGTGCTGATCAACCAGCGCTTCGTCGACCTGCTGGCCGGCGGCGTCCCGCTGATGCCCGGCGCCGAGCGGCTGCTCAACACCCTGGGCGCGCACGGCGTCCCGGCCGCGCTGGTGTCCGCCTCGCACCGGCACATCATCGACATCGTGCTGCGCAGCCTGGGCGCCCAGCACTTCGCCTTCACCGTGGCCGGGGACGAGGTCGCCCGCACCAAGCCGCACCCCGACCCCTACCTGGCCGCCGCCGCCAGGCTCGGCGCCGACCCGGCCCGCTGCGTGGTCGTCGAGGACACCCCCACCGGGGTGGCCGCCGCCGAGGCGGCCGGCTGTCCGGTCATCGCCGTCCCCTCCATCGCCGCCATCGAACCCGCCCCCGGCCGCCTGGTGCTGCCCTCGCTGGAGCACGTCGACCTGGGCCTGCTGCGAACCCTGGCCGGCGCCCGGGTGTGAGGTTCGTCTCCCTCGCACCGCTTTGCCGGTTTCGTTCCGCGTCCGGTGGTACGCGGAACGTGTCCGGCCGCGCGGATGAAAACGGGCATTGGCTGACAACTCGTCGGGTGCTCGGACAAGATCGTCCGAACCCCGCGCGACCGCCCCGGCCGGACCCTCGGTGACCGTCCGGGGGCGATGTGGCACGCTAAGGCGTCTCAGTCCCCGTGCCGTGCCGACGCCCACCCCGGAAACCCGGGACGACGGGCGCGCACGGCCGCAGCAGACCCGCGGCCCCGCCCCACCCCGGCGCCGGGCGGCGGGCACCGGCGACAGCCGGCCGCACGCAGTGAGGAAGACCACCCCGCATGACGACGCCCAACCGCCTGGCCGCACTCAGCTGCGCCGCCCTCGTCGCCACCACGGCGGCCGGCTGCGCCTCCGTCGAGAAGGCCGCCGGCGGCGGCGACGCCGCCATCACCATGGGCACCACCAACGTGACCAGCGTGCTGGACCCGGCCGGCGCGTACGACGCGGGCTCCTGGCTGATCCTCAACAACGCCTTCCAGTCGCTGCTGAGCTTCCCGGCCGGCGCGACCGAGCCGCAGCCCGACGCCGCCGAGTCCTGCCGCTTCACCGACACCGACGCGCTCACCTACCAGTGCACGCTGCACAGCGGCCTGAAGTTCTCCAACGGGCACCCGCTGACCGCCGCGGACGTCAAGTTCTCCATCGACCGGGTCAAGAAGATCGCCGACCCGTCCGGCCCGAGCCCGCTGCTGTCCACCATCGCCTCGGTGGAGACCTCCGGCGACCGCGAGGTCACCTTCCACCTGGAGAGCCCCGACGCGGTGCTCCCGGCCAAGCTGGCCTCCGCGGCCGGGTCGATCGTCGACCACCAGGTCTTCCCGGCCGACAAGCTGCTCGGCAACACCTCCCTGGTCGGCTCCGGGCCGTACCGGATCGACTCGGTCGAGATGAACGGCAAGGCCCCCAGCAAGGTCCAGCTCAGCGCCAACCCGAACTACCGGGGCACCGCCGAGGTCCGCAACACCAAGTTCACGGTCCGGTACTTCGACAAGCCCGCCGAGCTGAAGTCCGCCCTGGACAGCGCCGCCGTCGACCTCACCGACAACAGCCTCGACCCCGCCCAGGCCGCCGAGATCAAGGACGCGGACCTGGCCGGCACCGGCGCCCTCCGGGTCGCCGAGGGCGCCTCCGGCGACACCCGCTACCTGGTCTTCAACACCAAGGACGAGACCGGCGGCAACCAGGCCGTCCGGCAGGCCGCCGCCCAGCTGATCGACCGCAAGGCGATCTCCCAGGGGGTCTACGCGGGCACCGTGCAGCCGCTGTACTCGGTCGTCCCGGCGGGCGTGGCCGGCCACAGCACCGCCTTCTTCGACAAGTACGGCGAGCCCGACCCGGCCAAGGCCAAGCGGATCCTGGCCAACGCGCACGTCACCACCCCGGTCAAGCTCACCCTGACCTGGTCCCGGGCCCGGGCCGGCGAGGCCGAACTCCAGGCCGTCAAGGAGGAGTTGGAGAACGGCGGGCTGTTCCAGGTGACCGTCCAGCAGGAGCCCGACTGGACGGCCTACCAGGCCGGCTGGAAGAACGGCAGCTACCAGGCGTACACCGTCGGCTGGACCCCCGACTACGCCGACGCCGACGACTACATCAGCCCCCTGGTGGTCAACGGCGGCGCCTACCACAACGGCTGGAACAACCCGCAGATCAGCGACCAGCTGGTGCCGGACTCGATCAAGCTCACCGACCGCACCGGCGGCGGCGCCTACGAGCAGATCCAGAAGATCCTGGCCGACGCCGTCCCGATGGTCCCGCTGTTCCAGAACAAGTCCTTCTACGTCTACCGCCCCGGCATCACCGGCGTGGACGGCACCCTGGACAACACCGGCGTGTTCCGCTTCTGGGCGATCGGCCGCACCTCGCAGTGACGCCCGGCCGCGAACGTCGAACGGCCCGCCACCCCCTCGGGGCGGCGGGCCGTTCGGCGCTGCGGCGGACTACAGCGCGCCCGGGCGCACCAGGCCGCTCTCGTACGCGTACACCGCCGCCTGCACCCGGTCGCGCAGCTGGAGCTTGGTCAGCACGTGGCCGACGTGCGTCTTCACGGTCGTCTCCGAGACGAACAGCTCGGCGGCGATCTCCGCGTTCGACAGGCCGCGCGCCACCAGCCGCAGCACCTCCACCTCGCGCTCGGTCAGCACCGTCAGCGCCTGCGGCGGCGTCTCGTCCCCCGAGGGCAGCTTGGTGGCGTACATGTCCAGCAGCCGGCGGGTCACCGAGGGGGCCAGCATCGCCGCGCCGTCCGCCACCACCCGGATCGCCTGCACCAGCTCCTCGGCCGGCACGTCCTTCAGCAGGAAGCCGCTGGCGCCCGCGCGCAGCGCCTCCACCACGTACTCGTCCAGGTCGAAGGTGGTCAGCACCAGCACCTTCGCCGGGCCGTCCCGGTCCGGTCCGGCGATCCGCCGGGTCGCCTCCACGCCGTCCATCCGCGGCATCCGGATGTCCATCAGCACCACGTCCGGCTGCAGGGCGCGGACCTGGTCCAGCGCCTGCTGCCCGTCGCCCGCCTCGCCGACCACCACCAGGTCGGACTCCGCCTCCAGGATCATCCGGAAACCGGTACGCAGCAGCGGCTGGTCGTCCACCAGCAGCACACGGATCGTCAACCTAGGACTCCTCGCCGGGAATGGTCACACTGGTCAGGGGCAGCGGGTACGGCGGGGGAGTGCCGCCGAACTCCGGGCAGGACGCCTGGTGGTCGCACCAGTCGCACAGCCGGTTGCGCGTCGCCGGGAAGTCACCGGTGGCCACCGCCGCCGAGATCGCCTCCCACAGCGCCTCCAGCTTCCGCTCCACCGCGAGCAGGTCGGCCTCGTCCGGGTCGTACGTCACCACGTCCCCGCCGCCGCCCAGGTAGACCAGCTGCAGGCGCTTGGGGACCACGCCCTTCCAGCGCCACACCACCAGGGCGTAGAACTTCATCTGGAACATCGCCTTGCCCTCGAAGTCCCGCGAGGGCGCCCGGCCGGTCTTGTAGTCCACCAGCCGCACCTCGCCGGACGGCGCGACGTCCACCCGGTCGATGTACCCGCGCAGCAGCAGGCCCGACTCCAGCGCGGTCTCCACGTACAGCTCGCGCTCCACCGGGTGCAGCCGGACCGGGTCCTCCAGCCGGAACCACTTCCGCACCAGCTTCTCGGCGTCCGCCAGCCAGTCGGCCAACTTCTCCGGCTCGCCCGGGAACAGCTGCGCCAGCTCCGGCCGTTCCCCCAGCAACCGCTCCCACTGCGGGCCCAGCAGCCCGAGCGCCCGCTCCGGCGTGCGCTCGGCCGGCGGGTGGTCGAACAACCGCTCCAGCACCGCGTGCACCAGCGTCCCCCGGGTCGCGGCCGCGCTCGGCGGCTCCGGCAGCCGGTCGATCACCCGCAGCCGGTACAGCAGCGGGCAGGTCATGAAGTCACCCGCCCGGGACGGCGACAGCCCGGTCGGCCGGGCGGCCGGACGCGGGGCGGGCGAGGGGTCGGTCTGCTGCATGCCACGACCCTATTGCACCGGAGCGACAGCACGGGCGGACGGGTCGCGGAGGTGGGTACAAGCAAAGGGGAGGGCGGGGGCACCGCCGTTCCCGGGACGAGATCACGTAGCGTACGAGGCACCAGCGGACGGCGGAACGGAAGGAGCACGGTGAACGACACCGAGGGGCGGGCACCACAGGAGCCGAAGCCCGGGGAGCAGCCGCGCGGCGGCATCCTGATGGGCCGTCCGTTCGGCGTGCCCGTCTACGTCACCCCGTCCTGGTTCCTGGTCGCGGCCCTGATCACCTGGGTCTTCGGCAGCCGGCTCGCCGACGTGCTGCCCGACCTCGGCGCGGGCCGCTACCTGCTCGCCTTCTCCTTCGCCGTCGCCTTCTACGCCTCGGTGCTGGTCCACGAGCTCGCCCACACCGTGGTCGGGCTGCGCTACAAGCTCGGCGTGCGCCGGATCCAGCTCCAGTTCCTCGGCGGCGTCTCCGAGATCGAGAAGGAGGCCGACCGCCCCTGGCGCGAGTTCTGGCTCGCCTTCGTCGGCCCGCTGCTCTCGCTGCTGCTCGGCGGCGCCTTCTGGCTCGGCCTGCGCGCCGTCGAACCCGCCACCGTCCCCGGCGTGCTGCTCGCCGGGCTGATGGTCTCCAACCTGGTCGTCGCCGCCTTCAACCTGCTCCCCGGCCTCCCGCTGGACGGCGGCCGGATGCTGCGCGCCGTGGTCTGGGCGGTCACCGGCAACCCGATGAAGGGCACCCTGGCCGCGGTCTGGGCCGGCCGCCTGCTGGCCGTCGCCGTCGTCCTCGGCCTGCCGATCCTCAGCTCCTCCCAGGACGTCGAGCGCACCTCCACCGAGGCCATGGTCGACGGCGTGCTGGCCGCGATCCTCGGCTTCATCATCTGGCAGGGCGCCGGCAACTCGCTGCGCAACGCCCGGCTCAAGGAGGTGCTGCCCCGGCTCAAGGTCCGCGAGATGGCCCGCCGCAGCATCGACGTCCCCGCCGACACCCCGCTCGGCGAGGCCATGCGCCGGGCCCGCGAGGCCCACGCCGGGGCGATCGTGGTGGTCGACGGGCGCGGCGAACCGGTCGCCGTGGTCAAGGAGTCCGCGGTCAGCGCCGTCCCCGAGCACCGCCGGCCCTGGATCGCCGTCACCGCCGTCTCCCGCGACCTCGGACCCGGCCTCACCGTCCCCGTCGACCTGGCCGGCGAACAGATCCTCGACACCCTGCGCCGGGCCCCCGCCACCGAGTACCTGGTGGTCCGCCCGGACGGCTCGGTCTACGGCGTGCTCTCCCTCGCCGACCTCGAACGCAAGCTCACCGCCGCGCTCCAGGGCCGGGCCGCGGGCGCGAACTGATCATGTGGTCGGGGGCAGCCCCCCGGCTCCCGTAGGATGGCCCCCATGTCCGAACCGACCGGTGCCACCCGCCGACGCGGGCCCTTCCAGGTCGGGGACCAGGTCCAGCTGACCGACCCCAAGGGCCGCCACTACACGTTCACGCTCCAGGCCGGGAACCAGTTCCACACCCACAAGGGTATGTTCCCGCACGACGAGCTGATCGGCGCTCCCGAGGGCACGGTCGTCCGCACGACGGGCAACGTCCCGTACCTCGCGCTGCGCCCCCTGCTCCCCGACTACGTCCTGTCCATGCCGCGCGGCGCGGCGGTGATCTACCCCAAGGACGCGGGCCAGATCCTCGCCATGGCCGACATCTTCGCCGGTGCGAAGGTGGTCGAGGCGGGCGTCGGCTCCGGCGCCCTCTCCACCTACCTGCTGCGCGCCGTCGGCGACACCGGCTCGCTCGCCTCCTACGAGCGCCGGCAGGACTTCGCGGACATCGCCAAGGGCAACGTCGAGCGCTACTTCGGCGGCCCGCACCCGGCCTGGAAGCTCACCGTCGGCGACCTCCAGGACAACCTGATCGAGACCGACGTCGACCGGGTCATCCTCGACATGCTCGCCCCCTGGGAGTGCCTGGACGTCGCCTCCAAGGCGCTCGTCCCCGGCGGCCTGATCTGCTGCTACGTGGCCACCACCACCCAGATGTCGCGCACCGTCGAGGCGCTGCGCGAGCACGGCACCTTCACCGAGCCGCAGGCCTGGGAGACCATGGTCCGCACCTGGCACCTGGAGGGCCTCGCGGTCCGCCCGGACCACCGGATGATCGGCCACACCGGCTTCCTGCTCACCGCCCGCCGCCTCGCCGACGGCGTCGAGCCCCCGCTGCGCCGCCGCCGCCCCGCCAAGGGCTCCTACGGCGAGGACTACGAGACCGGTCCCGAGACCGAGCTCTCGCTCGTCGAGCGCGCGGCCATCCGCAAGGCGCAGCGCCAGGCGGCCTCGCACGACGCCCGGGACCTCCCGGAGTAGCACGCACGGCACGCACCCGCCGACAGCCGGGTCGCGGGGGAGCGGCAGGTCACTGCCCGCCCCGCGACCCGGCTGTCGGCGTCTCCCGCCCCGCGCGGTCCCCGCGCCCCTGAGGGGTCGCCCCGGCACCCGGTGTGGAAGGATGCCCGGACCGGAAAGAGGGGAGTCTCGTGGTGACGGAGCGTCGGATACCCGGGCACGCGCGGTCGGGGCTGAAGCACTGGGTGCTGGTCGCGGCGGGCTGCGCGGCCGTGGTGGGCGGGGCGCTGGGCGCCACCTCGGCGACCGGGGCGGTGACGGCGGGTCAGGCGGCCGACGGGCCGACCGCGGAGCCGGCGCCCCCGGCCGCGACGCCGCTGCCGGAGGTCGACCCGGCCAAGGCCGACCTGCCGCTGGAGTGCGGCCCGTTCCCGGTCGCGGTGAGCCTGAAGGCCGCCGCGGTGCTGGACGGCGCCCCGGTGACCGTCGCCGCCGCGCACTGCCAGGCGGACATGGGCACTCCGCCGGACGGGGTGTTCCTGCTGGCCGCCGACGGCGCCCCGGTCACCCTGCTGCCCGACAGCGAGGGCCTGACCGTCACCGAGCTGGCGATCCGCAGCGACGGCTCGGTCCGCGGCACGGCCCGCGGCTACTCCTCCCCGGACGTGCCGCGCTTCTCGCCCGACCTGCGGGTCGACCTGACCTGGACCCGGACCGCCGGGACGTGGACCGGGAACGAGACCCGCACGCCGGTGCACGGCGCCTGAGCGGCCGTCAGTCGGCGTCCGGCCCGTAGACCTCGACGCCGTCCGCCGCCCGGCGGACGTGGATGCAGTCGCCCGGGCAGTCCTTGGCGGAGTCCACCACGTCCTGAAGCAGCGTCAGCGGCACGGGCACGCTCTCGCCCGGCTGCTGGCGCAGTTCGTCGTCCGCGCCCTTGACGTAGGCGAGCCCGTCGATGTCGAGCTCGAAGACCTCGGGCGCGTACTGCGCGCAGATGCCGTCGCCGGTGCACAGATCCTGGTCGATCCAGACTTCGAGTGCCTCGCCAGTCCCCGCCATTGCCCCTGCCGTTTCTGCTCCGGTCGCCCCGCATTCGGGGACATTCCTGTCACGATACATCCGCGCTGCTTTGAACCGTTGAGCGGTGGGCATCTCCTCTACCAAGAGGGGAAGCACGCAGGGCGAACAACCGGACACGCCCGACCCGCCTTTCTGATCACTAAGGGGTTTACATCGCCCTGGTCCCAGGTAGGTTTGGGTCGTCCAGCTCCCCCAGGAGGAGGTGAGGACCGTGGCAGCCCACGATGACGAGTACGACCGCAGCGCCGGCAGGCCCGCACGGGGGTCCGACGAGGCCGCGCAGGTCTCCTACCTCGAACAGGAGATCGCCGTCCTTCGGCGCAGGCTCGCGGATTCCCCGCGCGGATCGAGGATCCTCGAGGAGCGGATCACCGAGCTGCAGACCGGCCTGGCCGGTGTGACCGCCCAGAACGAGAGGCTCGTCGCCACCCTGCGCGAGGCCCGCGACCAGATCGTGGCCCTCAAGGAGGAGGTCGACCGACTCGCCCAGCCGCCGGCCGGATTCGGCACCTTCCTCGAGAAGAACGAGGACGGCACCGCCGACATCTTCACCGGGGGCCGCAAGCTCCGGGTCAACGTCAGCCCCAGCGTGGAGCTGGACGAGCTGCGCCGCGGCCAGGAGGTGATGCTCAACGAGGCGCTCAACGTCGTCGAGGCGATGGCGTTCGAGCGGATCGGCGAGATCGTCACCCTCAAGGAGGTGCTGGAGGGCGGTGACCGCGCGCTGGTCACCGGCCACACCGACGAGGAGCGCGTGGTGCGGCTCGCCGAACCGCTGCACGGCCTGACGCTCCGCCCGGGCGACGCCCTGCTGCTGGAGCCCCGCTCCGGCTACGTGTACGAGGTGGTGCCGAAGTCCGAGGTCGAGGAGCTGGTCCTCGAGGAGGTCCCGGACATCGACTACCGGCAGATCGGCGGCCTCTCCGGCCAGATCGAGCAGATCCGGGACGCCGTCGAACTCCCGTACCTGCACGCCGACCTGTTCAAGGAGTACGAGCTCCGGCCGCCCAAGGGCGTCCTGCTCTACGGCCCGCCCGGCTGCGGCAAGACGCTGATCGCCAAGGCGGTGGCCAACTCGCTGGCCAAGAAGGTCGCCGAGGTGACCGGCCGCCCGCAGGGCAAGAGCTACTTCCTCAACATCAAGGGCCCCGAGCTGCTCAACAAGTACGTGGGCGAGACCGAGCGGCAGATCCGCCTGGTCTTCCAGCGGGCCCGGGAGAAGGCGAGCGAGGGCACGCCGGTCATCGTCTTCTTCGACGAGATGGAGTCGCTGTTCCGCACCCGCGGCTCCGGCGTCAGCTCGGACGTGGAGAACACCATCGTCCCGCAGCTGCTCGCCGAGATCGACGGCGTGGAGGGCCTGGAGAACGTCATCGTCATCGGCGCCTCCAACCGCGAGGACATGATCGACCCGGCGATCCTGCGGCCCGGCCGCCTGGACGTCAAGATCAAGATCGAGCGGCCGGACGCCGAGGCGGCCAAGGACATCTTCTCCAAGTACCTGCGCGACACCCTCCCGTTCCACCCGGACGACCTCAAGGAGCACGACGGCTCGGTGTCGGTCACCGTCGCCGCCATGATCCAGTCGGTGGTCGAGCGGATGTACTCGGAGACCGAGGAGAACCGCTTCCTGGAGGTCACCTACGCCAACGGTGACAAGGAGGTCCTGTACTTCAAGGACTTCAACTCCGGCGCCATGATCCAGAACATCGTGGACCGGGCCAAGAAGATGGCCATCAAGGACTACCTCGACCACGGCCAGCGCGGTCTGCGCGTCTCCCACCTGCTCGCCGCCTGCGTGGACGAGTTCAAGGAGAACGAGGACCTGCCCAACACCACCAACCCGGACGACTGGGCCCGCATCTCCGGCAAGAAGGGCGAGCGGATCGTCTTCATCCGCACCCTCGTCACCGGCAAGCAGGGCGCCGAGTCCGGCCGCTCCATCGACACCGTCGCCAACACGGGGCAGTACCTGTAGCACGCGCACGACCCCGTCCGGCTGCGGCGCTCGGCAGGGCTCCGCAGCCGGACGGCGCGTCTGCACCGGCAGCACCCAGCAGTACCCACAGGTCAGGAGGGCCGCATGACCGTACGGCGCGTGATGGGGATCGAGACCGAGTACGGCATCTCCGTGCCCGGCCACCCCAACGCCAACGCCATGCTCACCTCGTCCCAGATCGTCAACGCGTACGCCGCGGCGATGCACCGGGCGCGCCGCGCCCGCTGGGACTTCGAGGAGGAGAATCCGCTGCGCGACGCCAGGGGCTTCGACCTGGCCCGGGACGTGGCGGACGCCAGCCAGCTCACCGACGAGGACATCGGCCTGGCCAACGTCATCCTCACCAACGGCGCCCGCTTCTACGTCGACCACGCGCACCCCGAGTACTCCTCGCCCGAGGTCACCAACCCGCGCGACGCGGTGCTCTGGGACAAGGCCGGCGAGCGGATCATGGCGGAGGCCGCCGAGCGCGCCCTGGAACTGCCCAGCGGGCAGCGGATCCTGCTCTACAAGAACAACACCGACAACAAGGGCGCCTCCTACGGCACCCACGAGAACTACCTGATGCAGCGGACCACCCCGTTCGCCGACATCGTCCGCCACCTCACCCCGTTCTTCGTCTCCCGCCAGGTGGTGTGCGGGGCCGGCCGGGTGGGCATCGGCCAGGAGGGCGGCGGGCACGGCTTCCAGATCAGCCAGCGCGCCGACTACTTCGAGGTCGAGGTCGGCCTGGAGACCACCCTCAAGCGCCCGATCATCAACACCCGCGACGAGCCGCACGCCGACGCCGAGAAGTACCGCCGGCTGCACGTCATCATCGGCGACGCCAACCTGTCGGAGGTCTCCACCTACCTCAAGCTCGGCACCACCGCCCTGGTGCTGTCGATGATCGAGGACGGCTTCATCGCCGTCGACCTCGCCGTCGACCAGCCCGTGCGCACCCTGCACCGGATCTCCCACGACCCCGACCTCAAGCAGCTGGTCCAGCTGCGCAGCGGCCGCCGGCTGACCGCCGTCCAGCTCCAGATGGAGTACTGCGAGCTGGCCCGCAAGTACGTCGAGGACCGCCACGGGCAGGACGCCGACGACCAGACCCTGGACGTGCTGGCCCGCTGGGAGGACGTGCTGGGCCGGCTGGAGCGCGACCCGATGAGCCTGTCCCGGCAGCTCGACTGGATCGCCAAGAAGGAGATCCTGGAGGGCTACCGGCAGCGCGACGGCCTGGACTGGGACAGCCCCCGGCTCCAGCTGGTCGACCTCCAGTACAGCGACGTGCGGGCCGACAAGGGCCTGTACAACCGGCTGGCGGCGCGCGGCCGGTTCGAGCGGCTCTTCACCGAGGACGAGGTGCGCCGCGCCGTCACCCAGCCCCCCGACGACACCCGGGCCTACTTCCGCGGCCGCTGCCTGGAGCAGTACGCCGACCACGTGGCCGCGGCCTCCTGGGACTCCGTCATCTTCGACCTGCCCGGCCACGACAGCCTCCAGCGCGTCCCGACCATGGAGCCGCTGCGCGGCACCCGGGAGCACGTCAAGGAGCTGCTCGACCGGTGCCGCACCGCCGAGGACCTGGTCCGGGTCCTCTCCGGCGGGTAACTTTTCGATCACCGGGGGTGAACATTTCCCCAGCGGGGAATCATTCCGGTGAGCAGCCAGCGTTGAACGAGAACACCGAACGAGCGGGGTGAGGGAAATGGCGGAGAAGGACAACGGCGGCGGCCAGCAGCGGGCGAGCCGCTCCTCCGAGGAGGTCGAGGAGCAGGCCGCGGAAACGCAGGCTTCGGACGAGCTCAAGGAGCGCCAGGAAAAGCTCAGCGACGACGTCGACTCGGTACTCGACGAAATCGACGAGGTACTGGAATCCAACGCGGAGGATTTCGTGCGCGGATTCGTGCAGAAGGGCGGCGAGTGAGAGGGAGAATCCCCTCCGCCACCGAAAACAGCACCACGAGCGCCGCAGGTGTGCCCTGAGCGCGCCTGCGGCCTCGTGTTCCCGCAAGCTCCCGTGCGCAGCGCGTGGAACCGGCCCCGGAAGCGGGTAGGGTCCGGGGCACCAAGCAACTTTCGATCTTCGATCCGGAAGGACACGTGTGGAAGCCAACCTCAGTGGCACCGGGCGTCTGCCGGCCGCCTTCCTCACCCCCGGCTCCTCCTCGTTCCTCGACTTCCTCGACAGCCACGCGCCCCAGCTGCTCCCCGGCCGGCGCCCCCTCCCGGAGGGGATGACGGTCGAGGCGCCGCACGGCACCACCATCGTCTCCGCGGTCTTCGACGGCGGCGTGGTGCTGGCCGGCGACCGCCGCGCCACCATGGGCAACGTCATCGCCCAGCGGGACATCGAGAAGGTCTTCCCGGCGGACGAGTACAGCGCGGTCGGCATCGCCGGCACCGCGGGCCTGGCGGTCGAGATGGTCCGGCTGTTCCAGCTGGAGCTGGAGCACTACGAGAAGATCGAGGGCGCCGTGCTCTCCTTCGAGGGCAAGGCCAACCGGCTCACCACGATGATCCGCTCCAACCTGGCGATGGCCATGCAGGGCCTCGCGGTCGTCCCGGTCTTCGCCGGCTACGACCTCGACCTCGGCCGCGGCCGGATCTTCACCTACGACGTCACCGGCGGCCGCTCCGAGGAGCGGGCCGGCTTCGCCGCCACCGGCTCCGGATCGGTCTTCGCCCGCGGCTCGATGAAGAAGCTCTACCGGGACGGGCTGACCGGCGAGCAGGCCGCCACCCTCGCCGTCCAGGCGCTCTACGACGCCGCCGACGACGACTCCGCGACCGGCGGTCCCGACCTGGCCCGCAAGATCTTCCCGATCGTCACGCTGATCACCGAGGACGGCTTCCGCCGGCTCACCGAGGACGAGGTCTCCGCGATCGCGGTCTCCATCACCGACCAGCGCCGCCAGCACCCGAACGGCCCGCAGGCCCCGCTCCTCTGAGTCCGCCCCAACCACCGAAGGGAGACCGGCGGTGTCCACGCCGTTCTACGTCTCGCCCCAGCAGGCCATGGCGGACCGCGCGGAGTACGCCCGCAAGGGCATCGCCCGCGGCCGCAGCGTGGTCGTGCTCACCTACGCCGACGGCATCGTCTTCGTCGCGGAGAACACCTCCCGCGCGCTGCACAAGGTCTCCGAGATCTACGACAAGATCGCCTTCGCCGCGGTCGGCCGCTACAACGAGTTCGAGAACCTGCGCATCGGCGGCGTCCGCTACGCCGACCTGCGCGGCTACTCCTACGACCGGGCCGACGTCACCGCCCGCGGCCTGGCCAACGTCTACGCGCAGACCCTCGGCACCATCTTCTCCTCGGTCGGGGAGAAGCCCTACGAGGTCGAGCTGATCGTCGCCGAGGTCGGCCGGAGCGACGCCGACGACCAGATCTACCGGCTCACCCCCGACGGCTCGGTGGTGGACGAGAAGAACGCCGTGGTGGTCGGCGGCAACGCCGACTCCATCGGCAGCTACCTCGGCCAGCGCCACCGCGCCGGGCTGGGCCTCGCGGAGGCGCTCAAGCTGGCCGTCGACGGCCTGGCCCGCGACCCGAACGGCGGCACCCCGCGGACGCTGACGCCGGAGCAGCTGGAGGTCGCGGTGCTGGACCGCCAGCGGCCCCAGCAGCGGAAGTTCAAGCGCATCCTGGGCGGCCAGCTGGCCCGGCTGCTCAGCGGTGACGAGTCGGCCGCCGCCGAGGACGGCGACGACGAGGGCGCCGACACCGAATGACCGGCCCGGGCGGCCCGCCGAACGCGGCGGGCCGCCCGCCCGGTCCACCACCGCCACCGAGGGGTTCCACCGAGCTTCGAACAGAGAAGAGGCGTCCATGGACCGTCGAATTTTCGGGATCGAGAACGAGTACGGCGTCACCTGCACCTTCCGGGGCCAGCGCCGGCTCTCGCCGGACGAGGTCGCCCGCTACCTCTTCCGCCGGGTCGTCTCCTGGGGCCGCAGCAGCAACGTCTTCCTGAAGAACGGCGCCCGCCTCTACCTCGACGTCGGCTCCCACCCCGAGTACGCGACCCCCGAGTGCGACGACGTCACCGAGCTGGTCACCCACGACAAGTCCGGCGAGCGGATCCTCGAAGGGCTGCTGGTGGACGCCGAGCGGCGGCTGCACGAGGAGGGCATCGCCGGGGACGTCTACCTGTTCAAGAACAACACCGACTCGGCCGGGAACTCCTACGGCTGCCACGAGAACTACCTGGTGGCCCGGCACGGCGAGTTCTCCCGGCTGGCGGACGTGCTGATCCCGTTCCTGGTGACCCGGCAGCTGATCTGCGGCGCCGGCAAGGTGCTGCAGACCCCGCGCGGCGCGGTCTACTGCGTCAGCCAGCGCGCCGAGCACATCTGGGAGGGCGTCAGCTCCGCCACCACCCGCTCCCGGCCGATCATCAACACCCGGGACGAGCCGCACGCCGACGCCGAGCGCTACCGCCGGCTGCACGTCATCGTCGGCGACTCCAACATGTCGGAGACCACCACGCTGCTCAAGGTCGGCGCCACCGACCTGGTGCTGCGGCTGATCGAGGCCGGGGTGGTGATGCGCGACCTGACGCTGGAGAACCCGATCCGGGCGATCCGCGAGGTCAGCCACGACCTGACCGGCACCCACCAGGTCCGGCTCGCCAACGGCCGGGAGGCGTCCGCCCTGGAGATCCAGGAGGAGTACTACACCAAGGCGCTGGAGTTCGCCGACCGCAAGGGCCTCAACGAGGGCACCGTGGCCCGGGTGCTGGACCTGTGGGGCCGCACCCTGGAGGCGGTGCGCAGCGAGGACCTGGCCAAGGTCGGCACCGAGATCGACTGGATCATGAAGTACCAGCTGATCGAGAAGTACCGGGCCAAGCACCAGATGACCATGTCCAACCCGCGGGTGGCCCAGATCGACCTCGCCTACCACGACATCCACCGCCGCCGCGGCCTGTTCTACCTGCTGCAGAAGAACGGCCAGGCCCAGCGGGTCACCACCGACCTGCTGACCTTCCAGGGCAAGTCGGTGCCCCCGCAGACCACCCGGGCCCGGCTGCGCGGCGACTTCATCCGGCGCGCCCAGGAGCAGCGCCGCGACTTCACCGTCGACTGGGTGCACCTCAAGCTGAATGACCAGGCGCAGCGCACCGTGCTGTGCAAGGACCCGTTCCGCTCGGTCGACGAGCGGGTGGAGAAGCTGATCGCCGGCATGTGAGCCACCGGCGGCCGACGGTCCGTCGGGGGCGCGCCGAGCGCCTCCGACGGACCGGACGAATCGGGTCATAGGCTGACGCCATGCGTCGAACCGCCTGCCTGCTCACCGTCTCCCTGACCGTCGCGCTGATCGCCGGATGCAGTAGTTCGGGCGGCTCGGGGAAGTCCGCCGCGACGACGGCCCCGGCCTCCTCGGCCTCCGCGGTCGAGGTGCCGAGCCCGGTGGCGTCCGCCTCGCCGATGCCGACCGTCAGCGGCGAGTTCGGCTCGAAGGCGACGATCACGCTGCCCTCCGAGCAGCCCGGCGGCCAGTTCGTGGTGAGCACCGTGAGCGAGGGCTCCGGGGCGGAGGTCAAGAAGGAAGACTGGGTGACGGTCAACTACACCGTCAAGGACTGGACCACCGGCAAGGACCTGTCCAGTTCCTACGACTCCGGCGGCAAGCCGCAGCTGTACCAGGCGGGCAGCGGGCAGCTGGTGCCCGCCTTCGACCAGAGCGTGGTCGGCAAGAAGGTCGGCTCCCGGGTGCTGGTGGTGGCGCCGCCCGCGGCCGGGTTCGGCAGCCAGGGGTCGACCGCGCTGGGCGTCGGCAAGGACGACACCGTGGTGTTCGTGCTGGACGTGATGAACTCCGTCGCGCCGGACACCACCATCCCCGGGGACCTCACCCAGCCGCCGGCGAACGCCCCGCAGGTGAAGGACAACGGCAAGGCCGCGCCGACCATCACCGTCCCCTCCGGCGAGCAGCCGCCCGCCGACCTGCAGCAGTACGTGCTGGTCAAGGGCACCGGCCCCGAGGTGCAGAGCGGGCAGACGCTGCTGGTCCAGTACACCGGCGTGACCTGGGCGGACGGCAAGCAGTTCGACTCCTCGTGGAACCACGGCGGCGCGCAGGCCCTCCAGGTCGGCACCGGCAGCCTGATCAAGGGATGGGACCAGGGGCTGGTCGGCAAGAACGTCGGCAGCCGGGTGATGCTGGTGGTGCCGCCCTCGCTGGGGTACGGGGACCAGGCCAGCGGGTCGATCCCGGCCAACTCCACCCTGGTCTTCGTGATCGACATCCTGGAAGCCGTCTGAGAAGCGCCTGACAGCGGGGCGCGGACCGGACTGAACGGCTCTCATGCCGACCTGACATACTGCTGCCCCGCACCAGTGGTACACGCGTCGTCGGGCGAGTCGAATGGGGAGTCATGTCTGAGAAAGCGTCGAGCCCGGGCGAGGCCGACAGCACCGGGAACAAGCCCGTCGTGGACCGCGAGTCGATCGTCGTCCCCGCCGAGATCCTGACCCAGGCCGGCTGGGCGCCGCCCACCAACCCGGTCAGCCCGGACGCCAAGGCCGAGCAGGCGCCGCAGGTCTTCGCGTCCAACCAGCGCAAGGTCCCGCTCTCCGAGGCCGGGTACAACGAGGACCCGGGCGGGGTGGGCCGGCTCGGCGTCATCCTGGGCTCGGTCCTCGCGGTCCTGCTGGTCGCCTCCGGCGTGACGATGTACTACGTCAACAAGGACGGCGGCAGCAAGCCCGCGGCCAAGTCGGACTCGGCCGCGGTCACCCCCAGCCCCGACGCGGGGGCCTCGGAGGCGGCGCCCAGCCAGGAGCCGGTGCCGCCGATCAAGGACAGCGCCAAGGTGCTGCCCTCGGTCTCCGGCGACTTCGGCACCAAGGCGAGCATCACCCTGCCCAAGGACGCCCCCGACGGGACGTTCGTGGTCAAGGTGCTGTCCGAGGGCAGCGGCCCGAAGGTCGACAAGAACAACTGGGTCTCCGTCGACTACACGGCGATGGACTGGCAGACCGGCAAGGACATCCCCGGCTCGTACGGGGAGCAGAACGGCAAGCCGCAGCTCTACCAGGCCGGCGCCGGTTCGCTGATCCCCGCGCTGGACAGCGCCGTCGAGGGCCACAAGGCCGGCAGCCGCCTGCTGGTGGTCGCCCCGCCCGCCGCCGCGTTCGGCGCCCAGGGCAACAGCCAGCTGGGCATCGCGGGCACCGACAGCCTGGTGTTCGTGCTGGACATCCGGCAGTCCACCGCCCCGAACGCGGTGCTCTCCGGTGACGTGACCCCGCCGCCCGCGGACTTCCCGCAGGTCAAGGACAACGGCAGCAAGGCCGCCGAGATCACCCCGGTCAAGGACGCCGCCGACCCGACCGAGCTGAAGAGCCACGTGCTGATCCAGGGCAAGGGCCGCAAGGTCGAGGCCGGCGAGAAGGTGCTGGTCCAGTACACCGGCGTGCTGTACAAGGACGGCAAGAAGTTCGACTCCTCGCTCGACCGCGGGCAGGCGTTCACCTTCACCACCGGTGCCGGCAGCGTCATCGAGGGCTGGGACCAGGGCATCACCGGCCAGAACATCGGCAGCCGGGTCGAGCTGGTCATCCCCGCCTCGCTGGGCTACAAGGACAAGGCCAGCGACAGCATCCCGGCCAACTCCACCCTGGTGTTCGTGGTGGACATCCTGGACGCGGGCGTCGGCGGCGACAGCTGACGGCTCGTCCGTGCGCCTAGGATGAGTGGCGTTCACGCAACCGAACGAGAAGAGCAATCGTGAGCCTGACCAAGCCGGAGATCGACTTCCCGGGCGGCGACGCCCCGAGCGAGCTCCAGATCCGCGACATCGTGGTCGGCGACGGCGCCGAGGCCAAGGCCGGGGCGACCGTCGAGGTCCACTACGTGGGTGTCACCTTCGCCTCCGGCGAGGAGTTCGACGCCTCCTGGAACCGCGGCCAGACCTTCAAGTTCCCGCTCGGCAAGGGACGGGTCATCAAGGGCTGGGACCAGGGCGTCGAGGGCATGCGCGTCGGCGGCCGCCGCGAGCTGGTCATCCCGCCCGCGCTGGCCTACGGCAACCAGTCGCCGAGCCCGCTCATCCCGGCCGGTTCCACCCTGATCTTCGTGGTGGACCTGCTGGGCGTCTGACCTCGGACGTACCACCGACACCCCCGGTTCCGCCAGGAGCCGGGGGTTCGGCTTTCTCTGGACGCGTCCGTACCGGTACGGTCAGGCGGGTCACCCCCGATCGGAGGAAGGGTCAGCGATGGCGATCGCCAAGGCAGAGCGGCTGATGAACCTAGCCCTGTGCCTGATGAACACCCGGCGTCCGCTCTCCAAGAAAGAGCTGCGCGAGTCCGTCGAGGCGTACCGGGAGGCCTGGCAGCAGGGCTCCGAGGACGCCTTCAACCGGATGTTCGAGCGCGACAAGGACGACCTGCGGGAACTCGGACTGATCATCGACGTGGACGAGAACGCGCTCGACGGCGAGATCGGCTACCTCGCCCGCCGCGACCGCAACCGCCTCCCGGAGATCGCCCTGGACGCCGAGGAGGCCGCCGCGCTGGCGCTGGCCGCCCGGGTCTGGCAGCAGGCCAAGATGTCCGGGGCCGCCAGCGGAGCCCTGCAGAAGCTCCGCGCCGCGGGCGTCCCGTTCGCCGAGGAGCCCGAGCACGGCGCGCTGGAACCGCGGATCCCCGGCCGGGAGGCCGCGTTCGAACCGCTGCTCACCGCCGCCCGCGACCGGCGCCCGGTCACCTTCGACTACCGCAAGGCCGGCGCCGCCACCGCCGAGCCGCGCTCGGTCGAGCCCTGGGCGCTGGAGTGCTGGCGCGGCCACTGGTACCTGGCCGGCTACGACCGCGACCGCGGCTCGGCCCGGGTGTTCCGGCTCTCCCGGATCACCGGAAAGGTCCGCTCCCGGGCCGGCGCGTTCACCGGCGAGGTGCCCGAGCACGTGGACGTCCGGGCCGTGGTGGCCCGGTTCGCCGGCGAGGGCGCGACCGCGGTGGCGAAGGTCGAGGTGCGCTCCGGCGCGGCCTACCCGCTGCGCCAGCGGGCGCTGGAGACCCGTGCGGTGAACGCCGACTGGGACGAGCTGGACATCCCTTACGGCAACGGTCTGGGCGCCGACCTGGCCGAGTACGGCCCCGACGTCATCGTGATCGGCCCCGAGGACCTGCGGGCCGACGTCATCGACCGGCTGCGCGCCGTCGCCGGTCTCGCGGAGGTTCAGGCATGAGTAACGCGATCGACCAGACGCGGCGGATGCTGTCGCTGGTCACCTACCTGCGCGAGCGCCCCGGGGCCGAGGTGGCCGAGGTGGCGCGGGCGTTCGGGATCACCGAGCGGGAGCTGATCGGCGACCTGAACGTGCTGCCGATGTGCGGGACGTCCTTCCGCGGCGGCGACCTGCTCGACATCGACACCGACGGCGAGCGGATCTGGTGGCACAACGTCGACGACGTCGCCCAGCCGCTGCGACTGGCCGCCGACGAGGCCACCGCGCTGCTGGTCGCCGCCCGCGCCGTCGCCGGGCTCCCCGGGCTGCGCGAGCGCGACCGGCAGGCGCTCACCCGGGCCGTCTCCAAGATCGAGGACGCGGCGGGCGAGAACGCCGAGTCCGCCGCCCGGATCGGCGTCACCTTCGAGGCCGAGGGCACCGTCTTCGCCGACATCGACCGGGCGCTCAGCGAGGGCCGGCTGATCTGGCTGCGCTACTGGTCGCACGGCCGCGGCGAGCTGACCGAGCGCGAGGTCGACCCGATCCGGCTGGTCACCGAGGGCCACACCTACCTGGAGGGCTGGTGCCGCACCTCCGAGGACCGGCGCACCTTCCGGCTCGACCGGATCGCCGAGATCAAGGTGCTGGACGAACCCGCCAACCCGCCCCGCCTCCAGCCCCGCGACCTGTCCGCCGGACTGGTCGCCCCCACCGCGGACGACCCGCAGGTGGTGGTCGAGGTCGGCCCCGGCGGCCGCTGGGTCGCCGAGTACTACACCCACGACAGCGCCGAGGAACTCCCCGACGGCGGCCTGCGGATCACCCTGCGCTCCGCCGAGCCGGCCGGGCTGCGCACCCTCGCGCTGCGCCTGGGCCGGGACGGCCGGATCACCGCCCCCGCCCAGCTCGCCGAACAGGCCCGCACCGCCGCGCTGGCCGCGCTGGAGCACTACCGGGACGGACAGGTCTGAACCACGTGACCGAAGGCACCAGATTCAAGGTGTACTGCTCGCAGTGCCGGGAGAAGGTCGAACTCCCGGCCGGCGAGTTCCGGCTGGCCCTCGGCGCCAGCAAGGAACGCACCTTCTACAGCTTCACCTGCCCGGCCTGCGGAGCGGTCGTCCGCAAGATCGCCGGGGAGAAGATCGTCGCCGCGCTCACCGAGGCCGGCGTGCACACCATGCGGCTGCTGCCGGTGGACGGATAGGGGAGGCCCCGCACGTGAACTGGACCCTGGTCGGCGCCGTCCTGCTGTCCACCGCGGGCCTGCTGGTGCTCGGGGTGCTCGCGCTGCGGCTGTGGCTGGACGCCCGGGCGCTGGCCCGCGAGGTGGACGGCGCGGTCGGCGCGCTGCAGCGGGCGAGCGGCTCCGACTGATCCGGCGCGCCGGGGGAGCGGCTCCGAGTGGCGCGGCGCGCCGGGGGAGCGGTGCGGACCGGCGCGGTGCGGACCGGTGCGGTGCGGACCGGTGCGGTGCGGACCGGTGCGGTGCGGCGCGGTGGGGGTGACCGGTATCCGATCGTTGGGTACCGGGTTCCCGCCGCGACACCCCGAGCGGCTACCATCGCCCGCAGAGGGGGAGCCCTGCCTCCCGGACAAGGAAGGCGGTGCCCCGGAGATGAGACTCCTGTCGCCCGGCTCGCTGCTGCTGGTCACGGTGTTCGCGGTGCTGCTGTTCGGCGGCAAGCGGCTGCCGGACGCGGCGCGGGCGCTCGGCCGCTCCCTGCGGATCCTCAAGAGCGAGGGCAAGGCGCTGCGCCGGGAGTTCGACTCCGGCCGCGAGGGCGCGACCCCCGCGAGCCCCGTGGCCCCGGCCGCGCGGCCCGCCGCCGAACCTGACCGGGTGGTCAAGGCGGCCCCCGGCGCCTCCCGCTCCGACCGGGTGGCCTGAGGGTCTTCCCCCTGAGCACCACCGTCGGGCTCCCGCACCACTCCGACTACGACGAGCGCACGATTCGAGGACCGGGTTGAGCAAGACGACCAAAGCGGCCAAGGACCCTGAGGGGCGGATGGCGCTCGCCGACCATCTCCGCGAACTGCGCAACCGGCTGGTCAAGTCACTGCTGGCGATCATCTTCTTCACGATCATCGCGGCGTTCTTCAACAAGCGGCTGCTGGACTTCCTGATCGCCCCGCTGCCGGCCTGCGGTCCGGACGGGCACCCGGTGCCGGGCGACGAGCACTGCGCCCAGGTGTCCAACATCGGTCTGCTGACGCCGTTCACCCTGGTGCTGAAGGTCAGCCTCACCGCCGGCGTGGTGGCCGCCACCCCGGTCTGGCTGTACCAGCTGTGGAAGTTCGTGGCGCCCGGCCTGCACCAGCACGAGAAGCGCTACTCGATCTCCTTCCTGGCCATCGGCACCCCGCTCTTCCTCGCCGGGGCGGCGTTCGCCTACCTGGTCATGCCGATGACCGCGCAGATGCTGATCAGCTTCGTCGCGGACGGCGTCACCTCGATCGTGCCGGTGGAGGACTACCTCGACCTGGTCACCCGCATGGTGCTGGTGTTCGGCGCGGGCTTCGAACTGCCGCTGTTCCTGGTGATGCTGAACCTGGTCGGGGTGCTCACCGGCCGGCGGATGCTGGGCTGGTGGCGCGCCATGGTGATGGGCATCACCGTGTTCGCCGCGTTCGCGACCCCGTCCGCCGACCCGGTGTCGATGCTGGCGCTGGCCGCGCCGATCTGGGCGCTGTACTTCATCGCGGTCGGCATCTCGCTGATGAACGACAAGCGCAAGGCGGCCCGCAACCCCGACGCCGGGCTGAGCGACGAGGAAGCCTCCGAGGTCGACCTGACGGTCGAGAGCGTGGCGGGCGCCGAGTCCGTCGGCGGGGTGGAGCCGGTGGAGGCCCCCGCGCCGATCCCGGCCGCGCGCCGCGACCAGATCGACGACGACATCACCTGATGAGCCGCTGAGCCGCTGAAGCGCTGATCGGCCCCGCCGACGGACGGGCCCGGACCCCTGTGGTCCGGGGCCGTCCGCGTTCCCGGGAGCGGGGCCGATCCGCGCTGGTGGGGACGGGGTCGATCAGCGCTGGTGGGGGGCTTGCCCGAGGTTCGGGCCATGTGACATATTACTGACGTGCTCAAGCGAACCCCCTACGACGTCGTGGTGGTCGGCGCCGGCGTCGTCGGCGCCGCCTGCGCGTACTACGCGGCCCGCGCCGGCCTGAAGGCCGCCGTGGTGGACCGCGGCCCGGTGGCCGGCGGGACCACCGGTGCGGGCGAAGGCAACCTGCTGGTCTCCGACAAGGAACCCGGCCCCGAACTCGACCTCGCCCTGCTCTCCACCCGGCTGTGGCACGACCTCGCCGAGGAGCTCGGCGACCGCGTCGAGTACGAGCCCAAGGGCGGCCTGGTGGTCGCCACCGGGGCCGCCGGACTCGACCTGCTGCACGGCTTCGCCGCGAAGCAGCGCACCGCCGGCGTGCAGGCCGTCCCGGTCGCCGCCGACGAACTGCGCACCCTCGAACCGCACCTGGCCGAGGACCTGCCCGGCGGCTACCTGTACCCGCAGGACGCCCAGGTGCAGCCCGCGCTGGCCGCCGCCCACCTGCTGCGCGCCTCCGGCGCCGACCGGTACCTAGGCGAGGCCGTCACCGGCCTGCTGCGCGGCCCCGGCGGCGCCGTCACCGGCGTGCGCACCGAACGCGGCACCCTCGCCGCGCCCGCCGTGGTCAACGCGGCCGGCACCTGGGGCGGCGAACTCGCCGCGCTGGCCGGGGTGCGGCTGCCGGTGCTGCCCCGGCGCGGCTTCGTGCTGGTCACCGAACCGCTGCCGCGGATCGTCCGGCACAAGGTCTACGCCGCCGACTACGTCGCCGACGTCGCCTCCGGCTCGGCCGACCTGCAGTCCTCCGCCGTGGTCGAGGGCACCCCCGCCGGGCCGGTGCTGATCGGCGCCAGCCGGGAACGGGTCGGCTTCGACCGCACCCTCGCCCCCGAGGTGCTGCACCGGCTCGCCGCCCAGGCCGCCGCCCTCTTCCCGGTGCTGCGCACCGTCCAGGTGCAGCGCTGCTACCGCGGCTTCCGCCCGTACCTGCCCGACCACCTGCCCGCCATCGGGCGCGACGCCCGGGTGCCCGGCCTCTACCACGCCTGCGGGCACGAGGGCGCGGGGATCGGCTTGGCACCCGCCACCGGGCTGCTGATCAGCCGCCAACTGGCCGGGGTGGAATCGGAGTTCGACCTCGCGCCGTTTCGGCCGGAGCGGTTCGTGGGTGCGGGGGAGGGGTCGTGAGTGCGGGGCGGTGGGGGCTGGCGGTCGCGGCGGGTGGGGTGCGGTGCCGGGGTGTCCGGCTGCTACGGCGCCTGCGGGCACGGGGGTGCGGGGATCGGTCTGGCGTCCGCTACCGGGTTGCTGATCGGCTGGCAGCTGGCCGGGGTGGAATTGGAGTTCGACCTTGCGCCGTTTCGGCCGGAGCGGTTCGTGGGTGCGGGGGAGGGGTCGTGAGTGCGGGGCGGTGGGGGCTGGCGGTCGCGGCGGGTGGGGTGCGGTGCCGGGGTGTCCGGCTGCTACGGCGCCTGCGGGCACGGGGGTGCGGGGATCGGTTCGGCGCCCGCCATCGGGCTGCTGGTCGGTTGACAACTGGCTTGTGGGGAAACGGAGTTCGATCTCGTGGCCGTTCCGGCGGGAGCGGTTCGCGCTGCTCGGCGGGGGCCGCGTCGGACTCTCCTGCCCGGTGGGCGGACCCCGCGCGCGGGTCGGGGGCGGGGCGCCGGCCGGGCGGGTCGGGCTTCCCGTCGGGCGGTACGAAGCACGTGAAGCGAGGAGTAGCGATGGACCCGCTCGACCTGGTGGGCGCCGAACCCGGCCCCGCCCGCACCATCCTGTTCGACGGCCGCCCGGTGTCCGCGCTGCCCGGCCAGACGCTGGCCGCCGCGCTGTGGGCCGACGGCGTGGCCGCCTGGCGCACCACCCGCGGCGGAGGCCGTCCGCGCGGGGCGTTCTGCGGGATCGGCCAGTGCTTCGACTGCCTGGCCACCGTCAACGGCCGCCCCAACCAGCGCCTGTGCCTGCTGCCCGCGGAGCACGGCGACACCGTCAGCACCCAGGAGGGCCACGGCCGTGCCGACCTCGAAGTCTGAGCCGCGCGACGGCGCCGGGGAGGTCCACGACCTCGCGGTGATCGGCGCCGGCCCCGCCGGACTGGCCGCGGCCGACGCCGCCGCCCGGCTCGGCCTGCGGGTCGCGCTGGTGGACGCCGGCAGCCGGCTCGGCGGCCAGTACTACCGGCACCCCGGGCCCGAACTGGGCGCGGCGCACCCCGAGAAGCTGCACCACGGCTGGGCGGTCTTCGCCCGGCTGCGCGAACGGCTGGCGGCCTCGCCGCTGGTGGAGCACCTGGCCGGCCACCACGTGTGGGCGGTCGAGGCGGGCGTCCCCGGCGACGGGGAGCGCCCCTGGCACCTGCACGCCACCCGCGGCCCCGGGGCGGCCGACCGGGCCACCGTCCTGGCCCGCGCCGTCCTGCTGGCCACCGGCGCTCACGAGCGGCACCTGCCCTTCCCCGGCTGGACGCTGCCCGGAGTGGTGACCGCGGGCGGCGCGCAGGCGATGCTCAAGTCCTCGCTGGTGCTCCCCGGCCACCGGATCGTGGTGTCCGGCAGCGGCCCTCTGCTGCTGGCCGCCGCCTCCTCGCTGGTCTCGGCCGGCGCGGAGGTCCCCGCGATCGTGGAGGCCACCTCCTACCTCGGCTACGTCCGCGGGCTGCCGGTGCTGGCCGGCAACCCCGCGAAGCTGGCCGAGGGCGCCGCGCACGGCGCCAGGCTGCTGCGGCACGGCGTGCGGCTGCGCCGCAGCAGCGCCGTGGTCGAGGCGCACGGCACCGACCGGATCACCGCCGTCACGGTGGCCCGGCTGGACGCCCGCTGGAAGCCGGTGCCCGGCAGCGAGCGGCGGATCGCGTGCGACGCGCTGGCGATCGGGCACGGACTCGTCCCGCAGATCGAACTGGCCGCCGAGCTGGGCGCCGAGACGGTCACCGGGCCGGACGGCGCGGTCGCCCTCAAGGTCGACGCCGAGCAGCGCACCAGCGTGCCCGGGCTGTGGGCGGCGGGGGAGACCTGCGGCGTCGGCGGCGCGGACCTGGCGCTCGCCGAGGGCGTGCTGGCCGCCCACGCGGTGGCCGGGCGTCCGGCCCCGGCCCGGGAGACGGCCGTCCGGCGGCGGCGGCGCGCGTTCGCCGCGCTGATGGCCGCCGCGCACGTGCCCGGGCCGGACTGGACCGGCTGGGTCACCGACGACACCGAGGTCTGCCGGTGCGAGGAGGTCCCGGCCCGGGAGGTCCGGGCGGCCGTCGAGGAGCTCGGCGCCGGTGACGCCCGGACGGTCAAGCTGCTCACCCGGGCCGGGATGGGCTGGTGCCAGGGCCGGATGTGCGGGCCCGCGGTGGCCTGCCTGTCCGGTGGCGGCGCGGGGCGGCCGGACAGCCGACCGCTGTCCTGCCCGGTGCCGCTGGCGCAACTGGCCGAACCTCGGCCGGAGCGGTCGGGGCTGGAGCCGGGGCCGGAGCCGGGGCCGGAGCGGTCGGGCCGGTACTGAGGTCGCGTCGGGTGGTCTCGGTCCGTCGAGAGTACGCAGCGGTCTGCTGCTCCTCGACGGTGAGGGCTGTCCGACGCGGCGCCGGGGCCGGGGCCGTTGGTGGGCCGGTGGTCTGGCCGGTGCCGGGGCGGGAGTCGTCGCCTCCGGCTCGGGTGGTCTCGGTCCGTCGGGAGTACGCAGCGGCCTGCTGCTCCTCGACGGTGAGGGCTGTCCGACGCGGTGCCGGGGCCGTTGCCGGGGCGGGAGTCGTCGCCTCCGGCTCGGGCCGGGCGGTTGGCCGCTGTTCCGTTCGGCGCCGTCGGCCGGGCCGGCTGGGTCGCTCTTGTGGACCCTGCTCGCCCACTTGTAAAATGTCACACATCATATCTAGGGAGACCCCCGTGAACCGCACCCCCCACGACCCCGCCCGTCCCTGGCGCGGCATCATGGTCGCCACCACCCTGCCCTTCCGTGACGACCTCACGGTGGACTACGACGCCTACGCCGAGCACGTCCGCTGGCTGATCGACAACGGCTGCGACGGCGTCGTCCCGAACGGCTCGCTCGGCGAGTACCAGACGCTCACCCCCGAGGAGCGCGCCAAGGTCGTCACCACCGCGGTCGAGGCGGCCGGGGACGGCGCCCGGGTGATGCCCGGCGTGGCCGCCTACGGCAGCGCCGAGTCCCGCCGCTGGGCCGAGCAGGCCGCCGAGGCCGGGGCCGGCTCGGTGCTGCTGCTCCCGCCGAACGCCTACCGCGCCGACCACGCCGCGGTGCGTGCCCACTACGCCGAGGTCGCGAAGGCCGGGGTGCCGGTCGTCGCGTACAACAACCCGATCGACACCAAGGTCGACCTCGTCCCGGCGCTGCTCGCCCGGCTGCACGCGGACGGCTCGATCGTCGCGGTCAAGGAGTTCTCCGGCGACGTCCGCCGCGGCTACGAGATCGGCGAGCTGGCCCCCGGCCTGGACCTGCTGATCGGGGCCGACGACGTGCTGCTGGAACTGGCCGTCGCCGGCGCGGTCGGCTGGATCGCCGGCTACCCGAACGCGCTGCCCGCCGCCAGCTCCGCGCTGTACCACGCCGCCGTCTCCGGCGACCTGGCCACCGCCGTCCCGCTCTACAAGTCGCTGCACCCGCTGCTGCGTTGGGACTCCAAGACCGAGTTCGTGCAGTCCATCAAGCTGTCCATGGACATCGCCGGGCGCCCGGGCG
This sequence comes from Kitasatospora saccharophila, assembly GCF_039529925.1. NCBI lineage: Bacteria > Bacillati > Actinomycetota > Actinomycetes > Kitasatosporales > Streptomycetaceae > Kitasatospora > Kitasatospora saccharophila. Next base: position 31,631 of record NZ_BAAANS010000019.1, read on the forward strand.
GCCCGACCCGCGCGCCGCGGCTGCCGCTCGTCCCGGAGATCGAGGCCGCGGTGCGCGCCGCGACCGAGAAGGCGCTCGCCGAGGGCCACCGGTAACCACCCGGCGAGGCGGCCTGGACCGGCTCCGGGGGAGCCGGTCCGGACCGCCGCACCACCCGACCCGCCGTCAGCCGACTGGAGAGAGCACCGCGATGCGGACCCGTCACGTCTTCCACGCCGTCGACTCGCACACCGAGGGCATGCCCACCCGGGTGATCACCGGCGGCTTCGGCACCGTCCCCGGCGCCACCATGGCCGAGCGGCGCGCCCACTTCCAGCAGCACCTGGACGGGTTCCGCACGCTGCTGATGTACGAACCGCGCGGCCACTCCGCGATGAGCGGCGCGATCCTGCAGCCGCCCACCCGGCCGGACGCCGACTTCGGCGTGCTGTACATCGAGGTCTCCGGACTGCTGCCGATGTGCGGCCACGGCACCATCGGCGTCGCCACCGTGCTGGTGGAGACCGGCATGGTGCCGGTGGTCGAGCCAGTCACCACCGTCCGGTTGGACACCCCCGCCGGACTGGTGGTCGCCGACGTCGCGGTGGAGAACGGCGCCGCGGTCGGCGTCACCATCCGCAACGTGCCCTCGTACGCGGTCGCGCTGGACCGGGAGCTGGCGGTGCCCGGCTACGGGACGGTCGGCTACGACCTCGCGTACGGCGGCAACTTCTACGCGATCCTGCCGCTGGAGCGGTTCGGGCTGCCGTTCGAGCGCGGGCGCAAAGACGAGATCCTGGCCGCCGGGCTGGCCCTGATGGACGCGATCAACGCCTCCGACGACCGGCCGGTGCACCCCGAGGACCCGTCCATTCACGGCTGCCACCACGTCCAGCTGCTCGCGCCCGGCTCGGACGCGGTGCACTCGCGGCACGCGATGGCCATCCACCCCGGCTGGTTCGACCGCTCGCCGTGCGGGACGGGCACCTCCGCGCGGATGGCGCAGCTGCACGCCCGCGGCGAGCTGGCGATCGGCGCGGACTTCCGCAACGACTCCTTCATCGGGACGACCTTCACCGGCCGCCTGGTCGAGGAGACCACGGTCGCCGGCCGGCCCGCCGTCGTCCCGACCGTCACCGGCCGGGCCTGGGTGACCGGCACCGCGCAGTACTTCCTCGACCCGACGGACCCGTTCCCGACCGGCTTCCTGCTGTAGCGGCGCCGCGGGCGGGCGTGTTCGGGGCACGGGCGGAGAGGGGGCCCGCCCGGTTCGGCGGAACCGGGCGCACCGGCCGCCGCCCGTGCCCGGACCACACCCGTCCGCAGCCCCTCCCGGATTCGGCGGCCTCCGTCAACTCCCCTTCTGTGAAAGGTTCCTGAGCATGACCACGATCGACTCGTACAATCCCGCCGACCCCGACGACCTGGTCGCCTCGGTGCCGTCGACGGGGGCCGACGGCGTCGCGGCGGCACTCGCGGGCGCGCGGGCCGCGCAGCGCGGCTGGTGGGAGCTGGGGGCGGCCGGCCGGTCGCTCGCGCTGACCCGGGCCGCCGCGGCGATCGAGGCGGCCGCCGAGGAACTGGTCGCCCTGGTGGTCCGCGAGGTCGGCAAGCCGGTCGCCGAGGCGCGCGGCGAGGTCGCCCGCACGGTGGCGATCTGGCGCTACTACGCGCAGGCGCCGTTCGCCGCCGCCGGCGAGGTGCACGAGCCCGCCGCCGGTCCCGGCCTGCTGCTGACCCGCCGCCGCCCGTACGGGGTGGCCGGGCTGATCACCCCGTGGAACTTCCCGCTGGCGATCCCGACCTGGAAGGCCGCGCCCGCGCTGGCCGTCGGCAACGCGGTGGTGCTCAAGCCGTCCTCCGAGGCGGTGGCGGTGGCGCTGCGGCTGGCCGAACTCGCGGACCTGCCCACGGGCGTGCTGACGATCGTGCCGGGCGGTGCCGAGGCGGGGACGGCACTGATCGGCGGCGCCGACGTCGTCTCCTTCACCGGCTCCACCGGGGTCGGCCGCTCGGTGATCGCCGGGGCGACCGAACGCGGCATCCCGGTGCAGGCCGAGATGGGCGGCCTGAACGCCGCCCTGGTCCTCCCGGACGCCGACATCGCGCAGGCCGCCGCCCACCTGGCGGGCGCCGTGGCCGGCTACGCGGGCCAGAAGTGCACCGCCACCAGCCGGGTGATCGCCGTCGGCGACGCCTACGAGCCGCTCGCCGAAGCACTGGCGAAGGCGCTCGGGCGGACCCCGGCCGCCGACCCGGCCGCGCCCGCCACCGCCTGCGGCCCGGTGATCAACCGGCAGGCGCTGGAACGGCTGACCGGGGCGATCGACACCGCCCGCGCGGGCGGCGCCACCGTGCTGGCCGGCGGCGGCCGGGCCGACCGGGCGGGCTGGTTCCTGGAGCCGACCCTGGTCGAGAACGTCCCGGCCGGGCACCCGCTGCTGGAGGAGGAGTTCTTCGGCCCGCTCGCCGTGCTGCTGCCCGCCGCCGACCTGGACGAGGCGATCGCGCTGGCCAACGACACCCGGCACAGCCTCTCCACCTCCGTCCACTCGCGCAGCCTGGACGTGGCGCTGGCCGCCGCCGACCGGCTGGACGCGGGCATGATCCGGATCAACGCGCCCTCCAGCGGCGTCGACTTCCACCTGCCGTTCGGCGGCGCCAAGGGCGCCTCGTACGGCTCCCGCGAGCAGGGTCAGACCGCGCTCGACTTCTACACCGCCTCGCGCACCGTCAGCGTGCTGCCCGCCGGGGCGTACTGATGGACCGGGAAGGACTGACCAAGCGGGGAGCAGCGATGGACCGGGGAGCACCGGCCAAGCGGGGAGCACTGGTGAACCAGGTCTCCACCACCGACTACCACACCGCGGGCGAACCGTTCCGGATCGTCGTCGCCGGGCTGCCGCCGATCCCCGGCGACACCGTCGCCGAACGCCGCTCGATCGCGATCGGCGCGGGCGGCAGCGCCAACGCGCCGCGCCCCGGCGCGCTGGACGACGTGCGCCGCCTGCTGACCCGCGAACCGCGCGGGCACGCGGGCATGTACGGCGGGTTCGTGGTGCCCGCGGACGACGGCGAGGCGCACTTCGGCGTCCTGTTCTGGCACAAGGACGGCTACTCGACCGCCTGCGGCCACGGCACCATGGCGCTCGGCGCCTGGGCCGTCGACACCGGCCTGGTCGCCGCCCCCGACGACGGCACCGCGCTGGTGCGCATCGACGTCCCCTCCGGCCGGGTCAGCGCCACCGTGCACCGCAGCGGCGGCCGCACCACCGCGGTGACCTTCCGCAACGTGCCGACCCGGGTGCTGGCCCGCGGGGTCGAGCTGTCCACGCCGCTCGGGACGGTCCGGGTCGACCTGGCGCACTCCGGCGCGGTCTACGCCTCGCTGCCCGCCGCCGCGCTCGGCCTGTCCGTCGTCCCCGACCGGCTGGCCGAACTCACCGCCGCCGGGCGGGAGATCCGCGCCGCACTGGAGGGCCACGAGGCGCTCGCCGGGCACCGCGACGGCGTCTACGGCGTCATCCTGCACGACGAACTGCCCGACACGCCGACCGGCCCGCACCAGCGCAACGTCACCGTCTTCGCCGACGGCCAGATCGACCGCTCCCCGTGCGGCTCCGGCACCTCCGCCCGGCTCGCCCTGCTCGCCGACCAGGGCGCCCTCACCGGCGGGCGGGTGCTGCGCCACGACTCGATCATCGGCACCGTCTTCACCGGCCGGGTCCGCGAGCCGCAGGCCGGCGGCGTGATCACCGAGGTCACCGGCACCGCCCACCGCACCGGCGAGCACCGCTTCGTCCTCGACGGCGAGGACACCCTCGGCGCGGGGTTCCTGCTGTGACCGCGCAGTTGGAGCTGACGCTCGACTTCCCGGCCGCCGTGGCCGCGCTGGAGCGGACGCTGGTGGAGGGGCTGGACGTGGAGGCGTGTCCGGCGCGGTCCAACGTGGCCGTGCCGGCGGGGGAGTTGCTGCTGATGCCGGCCGCGACGGACCAGTACGCCGGGGTGAAGGTCGCGGGGGTGGCGCCGGGCAATCCGGCGGCCGGGCTGCCCCGGATCACCGGGTCGTACCTGCTGCTGGACGGGCCGACCCTGCGGCCGCTCGCGCTGCTGGACGGGGCGGCGCTCACCGCGCTGCGGACCCCCGCGGTCACCGCGCTGGCGCTGCGGGCGCTGGCCGGGCCGGACGCCCGGCACCTGGTGCTGTTCGGCGCCGGGCCGCAGGCGCTCGGGCACCTGGAGGCGCTGAACGCGGTGCTGCCCGGGCTGGACCGGGTCACCGTGGTGGCCCGCCGGCCCGGGCCGGCCGCGGAACTGGTCGCCCGCGCGGCCGAGTTGGGCCTGGCGGCGGCCGTCGGCACGCCCGGGGCGGTGGCCGGCGCGGACGCGGTGGTGTGCTGCACCACCGCCCGCACCCCGCTGTTCGACGGCGCGCTGGTGCCGGACCGGGCGGTGGTCGCGGCGGTCGGCTCGCACGAGCCGACGGCCCGCGAGGTGGACGCCCGCCTGGTGGACCGCGCCGACCTGTTCGTGGAGGCCCGCGAGGTCGCGCTGCGCGAGGCCGGGGACCTGCTGATGGCCGGGGCCGGGGCCGAACGGCTCGCCAATCTGGCCGAACTGGTCACCCGGAAGGCCGTCGTCCGCCATGATCGACCCAGGCTCTTCAAGAGCGTGGGCATGGCGTGGCAGGATCTTGCGGTGGCGGCGGCGCAGTACGTCTCGGCGCGGCAGCGGACCGGCGGGTAGGCCGGGCGGGCCGCGCGGGTGCGGACACGGACGGCGACAGTCGCAGGTAGGGCATTCACTCTCCGCAACGTGACATTGTACAATGGGGTTCTGTTTGAACCTCCGGAGGAACACCATGGCCGACCTCAAGCCCCGCAACCTCATCTCCGTCCAGGAGCGGCTGCGCGACCAGGTCGCCCACGCCCTGCGTGCGGCGCTCATCTCCGGTGAACTGCGCCCCGGGGTGGTCTACTCGGCCCCGACGCTGGCCGCCGACTTCGGCGTCTCCGCGACCCCCGTCCGCGAGGCGATGCTCGACCTGGCCCGCGAGGGCCTGGTCGAGGCCGTCCGCAACAAGGGCTTCCGGGTCACCGAGCTCTCCGACCGGGACCTCGACGAGTTCACCGAGATCCGCGCCCTGATCGAGGTCCCCACCGTCGGCCAGGTCGCCCGGACCGCCACCGCCGAACAGCTCGAAGCACTGCGCCCGCAGGCCCGGGCGATCGTCGCGGCCGCCCGCAAGCACGACCTGATCGGCTACCTGGAGACCGACCGGCAGTTCCACCTCGACCTGCTCGCGCTGGCGGGCAACGCCCGGCTGGTGGAGACCGTCAACGACCTGCGCAAGCGCTCCCGGCTCTACGGCCTCAACCGGCTCGACCAGCAGGGCGAGCTGGTCAGCTCCGCCGAGGAGCACCTGGAGCTGCTCGACGTGCTGCTGACCGGCGACGCCGAGGCCGCCCAGGAGTGCATGACCCGGCACCTCGGCCACATCCGCCACCTGTGGGCGGTCGGCGACAAGCCCGCCGGGCAGTCCGGCGAGCCGGAGAGCGCGCTGCGGCTGTCGGGGCGCTGACGGGCCGTCACTCCGATGGCAAAGGGACGGTAAAGAAGACAGGGGTGCCGGGCGGAGCGCGCTGACTCCCTGTCAGGCTCGCGCGGTCAGCGAGCCGTTCGAACAGGAACCATCTCCCATGCGCACCCACCGGCTGTCCACGGCCGTCCTGCTGTCCACGCTCACCCTGGTGATCCTGACGGCCTGCGGACCCGAGGGGTCCGGCGGGTCGGACGCCGCGGCCTCCGCTCCCGCCGCCCCCGCCTCGCCGCTCGCGAAGAGCAGCCCGGCCGTTCCCGAACCCGTGGAGCTACTGCGGAGGGCGCGGACGGCCGGGGCCGTGCTCACCTCCGTCAAGGCCACCTACACCGGCCACGGCGACGGGCAGGTCACCGGCAGCGTGTCGGCGGACCGGGACGGCAACTGCGTCGGCACGCTGGACGTCGAAGGCACGGGCGGGGCGCAGATCATCCGCAGCGGCACCACCGTGTGGATGAAGCCGGACGCCCGGCTCAAGGCCAGGATCGCGCTCGGCTCGGCCGACCGCATCGGCGACAAGTGGCTGGCCTACTCCGCCCACGGCATCACCACCGCCGCGAAGTTCGCCGATTTCTGCGACCTCGGCCTGGAAGCCCAGGAGCAGGCCGGTCTGGCGGACAGCGGCGCCGAAGCGAGCACCTTCGGCCCGGCGGTGCCCAAGACGGTCAACGGCACCGAAGCCCTCACCTTCACCATGCTGGACACCACCCACGGCTACGACACGGTGGAGGTCGCCGTCACCCGCGACGCCGAACCCCACCTGCTCTCGGTGGGCGGCGACCCCCTCGCCGTGGCGTTCAGCGAGTTCGACGCGCCGGTGCCGGCCGCGCAGCCGCCCGCCGAGCAGCTCTTCAACGGCGGCAAGCTCCTCGACCGGGTCCCGATTCCCTAACGCGCCCGGGACAGCCGGCCGTCGTGCATCTCCAGGACGCGGTCGGCCCGGCCCAGCAGGTCGCGGTCGTGGGTGACCATCACGGTGGCGGTGCGGTGCGTCCGGGTCACCTCGGCCAGCAACTCGACCACCTGGGCGCCGCGTTCGTGGTCCAGCGCCGAGGTCGGCTCGTCCACCAGCAGCACCGACGGGCTGCCGAACAGGGCGCGGGCGATGTTCACCCGCTGGCGCTCGCCGCCCGACAGCTGGTGCGGGCGGCGGCGCTGCTCGGCCCCCGACAGGCCCACCGACTCCAGCAACTCCCCGGCCCGGGCGCGGGCCCGGGCCGGACGGCGGCCGCGCACCGACTCCAGGACGAGCAACTGCTCCACGGCGGTCAGCGAGGCCAGCAGGTTCGACTGCTGGAACACGATGCCCAGGCGCTCGCGGCGCAGCGCGGTCCGTTCGCGTTCGCCCAGCGCGCCCGCGTCCACCCCGTCCACCAGCACCTCGCCGCGGTCCGGGCGCAGCAGCGTCGCGGCGACCGCCAGCAGACTGGACTTGCCGGAGCCGGACGGGCCCGCGACGGCCGCGAACTCGCCCGGGGCGACGGACAGTTCGACGTCGTCCAGGGCGACCAGCCGGTTCTCGCCGTCCGGGTAGCTGAGGGTCACGCCGCGCAGCGCCAGGCCGGTGCGCAGGGAGGTGTCGGTGGTCGGAGCAGTCACGGCGGGGCCTTCCGGAGCAGGGGGACGGGGGGTCATCGGTGGGCGCCCAGGGCGGCCAGCGGGTCGACGGCGGTGATCCGGCGCACCGCGAGGGCCGCGCCCAGCAGGCCCAGCAGCACCATCGCCGCCACCGGGACGGCGACCGTCGACGCGCCCACGTCGAACGGCACCGACGCCGAGGCCAGCGCCCCGCCCAGCGCGCCCAGCGCCCCGCCCAGCACCGCCCCCGCCAGCAGGACCGCCGCCGCCTGGGCCAGCGCGTCGCGCACCAGGTAGCCGCTGGAGGCGCCCACCGCCTTCAGCACCGCGATGTCCGGGCGGCGCTGCACCGTCCACACCGTGAAGAACGCGCCCACCACCAGGGCGCTCACCGCGAACAGGAACCCCTGGATCAGCCGCAGGCTGCCCTGCTCGGCCGCGTACCCGTTGATGCCCGCCAGCGCGTCGTCCAGCGACACCGCCGCCAGGTCGGCGGGCAGGCCGTGCGGCAGGCCGCCGCGCACCGCCAGCGCCGTGGGCTGCCGCTGGCCGGAGACCGACTGCCAGGTCGACGGCGTGGTCCACACGCTCGGGGCGTGCGAGAGCGAACGCTGCGCGGTGACCGCCGAGACCGTCAACTCCCGCGCGCCGAGCGTCACCCGGCTGCCCGGGGCGAGGTGGTGCGCGGCCGCCGTGTCGGCCCCCACCGCCAGCTCGCCGTCCACCGGGGCCGCACCCCGCAGCAGCGGCGGCAGCAGGTCCGCGTCGGTGCCCAGCACGCTCACCGAGGCCGCGCCGCCGCCGTCCGCCGTCAGGCGCGACATCGCCACGCCCAGCGGGTGCACCGCCCCCGCCCCCGCGCCCGCCACCGCCGCGCGCTGGCCCGGCGAGACCGTGCTGGACGCGAACGACACCTCCGCCTCCCCGCCCGCCGGGGCGCCGAACACCACGCCGTCCGCCGGGAGGCCCGCGATCGCCGAGGACGCCGCCGAGGCCAGGCCCCCGGTCAGGCCGTACAGGAACACCACCAGGGTCGTGATCAGGACGACCACCGCGCCCATCAGGGCGAACCGCCCTCGGGCGAAACGGATGTCACGCAGAGCGACGAACACGGGAGACCTTTCGCAGGACGGACGGCGGGACGGTCCCAGCCTGGTCCGCGCGGCCCCCGCCGACATCGGGGAGAGGGAGGGAGCGGACACCCGCCGGGCGGTGCACCCGGAAATCCACCGAACGGTTGATGCCGCGGCGGCGTGCGCGGGCGCCGGCGCCCCGTACCCTCGGACAGCGTGCCCCGTACCGAACCCCACCCCTCCCCGGCCGGCCCGACGCCCGCGCTGCGCCTGGCCAACCTCGCCGTGCACGGCCTGTTCCTCACCCTGCTCGCCGTCCTGCTGGCCCGCGCCGCCGCCGACGGGACACTCGGACCGGGCGGCTGGGCCACCGCCGGGGCGCTCGCCGCCGTGTACGCCGCCGGGGGCGCGCTGCGGCGGATCCGCGCGTCGCGGCCGCTGGGCGCCTGCTGGCTGCTCGCCGTCGCCGCCCTGTGGATCGGACTCACCCTCCAGCACCCCGAGTTCAGCTACCTCGCCTTCCCGCTGTACTTCGTCTGCCTGCACGCCCTGCCGCCCCGGCTCGCCCTGCCCGCCGTCCTCGCGCTCACCGCCGCCGTCGTCGCCGCCCAGAGCACCACCCCCGGCGGCCTCACCACCGCCAAGGTCCTCGGCCCGCTGGCCGGACTCGCCGTCGCCCTGCTCACCGCGTACGGCTACGCCGCCCTCTACCGGGAGAGCCGCGCCCGCCAGCAGCTCATCGACGACCTGGTCCGCACCCGCGACGAACTCGCCGCCAGCCAGCGCGAGGCCGGCCGGCTCGCCGAACGCCAGCGGCTGGCCCGGGAGATCCACGACACCCTCGCCCAGGGCCTGGCCGGGATCGTGCTGCTCGCCCGCGAGGCCGGCGGCGCCCCCGACCCCGTGCCGCTGCTGGACGAGATCGAACGCACCGCCTCCGCCAACCTCGCCGAGGCCCGCCGCTTCGTCCACGCCCTCACCCCGCCCGCGCTCGACGGCACCACCCTCACCGACGCGCTGCGCCGCCTCGCCGACGGCGCCGGCGCCGCCTTCCACCGCGACGGCGACCCCCACCCGCTGCCCGTCGAAGCCGAGGTCGCCCTGCTGCGGCTCACCCAGGAAGCCCTCGCCAACGCCGTTCGGCACGCCGCCGCCGCGCACATCGCCGTCACCCTCGCCTACCTCGACGACGCCGTCACCCTCGACGTCTACGACGACGGCACCGGCTTCGACCCCGCCACCGCGCCCGCCCCCGACTCCTTCGGCCTGCACGGCATGCACGAGCGGATCGCCGCCCTCGGCGGCACCCTCACCGTCGAATCCGCCCCCGGCGAGGGCACCGCGGTCGCCGCGACGCTCCCGCTGCGCGCCGTCGAACGGCCCGCGGCCGGTGCCGCGGAGGAGACCGCCGCGCCTCCCGGGCAGGAGCCGCCCGGGGCGGCGCGGCGGACGGCCGGACGGTTCGCGCTCGTCCTCGCCGGGGTGCGGCGGTGATCCGGGTCCTGGTGGTCGACGACCACCCCGTGGTCCGGCGCGGCCTGCGCGCCATCGTCGAGGAGCTGCCCGGGGTCACCGCCGTCGGCGAGGCCGCGGACGGCGCCGCCGCACTCGCCCTGCTCGCCGAACTGCCCGCCGACCGGCGCCCGCACGTCGTCCTGATGGACCTCCAGATGGGCGCCGGCATGCACGGCGTCGAAGCCACCCGCCGGATCACCGCGCTGCCCGAACCGCCCGCCGTCCTGGTCCTCACCACCTACTCCACCGACGCCGACATCCTCGCCGCCGTCGAAGCCGGAGCCACCGGCTACCTGCTCAAGGACGCCCCGCCCGAGGACCTCGCCGCCGCCGTCCACGCCACCGCCCGCGGCGAGACCGTCCTCGCCCCGCCCGTCGCCGCCCGCCTCCTCGGCCGGGTCCGGGCCGGACGCCCCACGCTCTCCCCGCGCGAGGCCGAGATCCTGCAACTCCTCGCCGAGGGCCTGCCCAACCGGCAGATCTCCAAGCGGCTCTTCATCAGCGAGGCGACCGTCAAGACCCACCTGGTGCACGTCTACGACAAACTCGGCGTCGACTCCCGCACCTCGGCGATCGCGGCGGGCCTCTCCGCCGGAATCATCCGCGCCGCGGAACGCTGACCGGGATTCCCCCGCGCGGGTCGCCCGGTGGCGGGGCCGGGACCCGATCGGAGCGGGCCGGGAACGTCGGGTGCGGGCGGGGCGGCCCTCCCTAGGCTCGGGGACAAGGAAAAGGGAAGGGAGCCGGGGTGCTGGAGCGGCTGAACCAGGCGATGGACCACGTGGAGGAGCACCTCGACCGGCGGTTGGACGTGGCCGAGCTGGCCCGGATCACCGCCACGTCGGAGTACCACTTCCGGCGGCTGTTCTCGTCGTTGGCGGGGATGCCGCTGTCGGAGTACGTCCGGCGCCGGCGGCTGACCGTCGCGGCGGCCGAGGTGCTCGCCGGGCAGCCGTCGCTGCTGGACGTCGCGGTGCGCTACGGCTACACCTCCGGGGAAGCCTTCGCCCGGGCGTTCCGCACCCTGCACGGGGTCGGGCCCGGGGAGGCGCGGCGCAACGGCGCGGTGCTGAACGCGCAGCCCCGGCTCTCCTTCCGTCTCGTCGTCGAAGGGAGTGCCACCATGCGGTACCGCATCGTGGAGAAGGAAGCGTTCCGGGTGGTGGGCAGGAAGGCCCGGGTCCCGCTGATCCACCAGGGGGTCAACCCGCACATCGTCGAGCACGTGCGGAGCGTCCCGCCGGAGACCACGGCGCGGATCGTCGCGCTCTCCGACCAGGAGCCGGAGGGCGTGGTGGCGGCGACGGTCCGGCTGCCGGAGGAGGGGCCGGACGGGCCGGACGGCTTCGCGGAGGGCAGCCTGCTCGACTACTACCACGCGGTGGTGAGCGGGGCCGCCGAACCGCCCGGTGACCTCGACGTGTTGGAGTGCCCGGCGGGCAGCTGGGCGGTGTTCGAGAACACCGGGCCGTTCCCGCAGGCACTGCAGCAGATGTGGGCCGAGGTCGCGGCCCGGTGGATCCCCTCCAACCCGTACGAGTACCGGCCCGGCCCGGAGATCCTGCGCGTCCGGCCCGTACCGGACGACCCGGAGCAGTCGACCGCGCAGCTGTGGATCCCGGTGGTCCGGACCCCGGCGTAGGCAGGGGGTCTGAGGGGAGGGGGAGTGAGGGGAGGGGGAGTGGGCGGGCTCCGGCGTGTGACAGGATCCGGGGCATGGTCACCCAGCATTCCCGCCCGTCCGCGCGGGTCGGCCGGCCCCGGGTGGCGGGGCCCTCGGAGAGTGAACTGACGCCGCGCGAAGAGGTGTTGGCGGCGGCGGCGGAACTGTTCACGGAGAACGGGTACGCCGCCACCACCACCCGCGCGGTGGCGGAGAAGGCCGGACTGCGGCAGGCGTCGATGTACCACTACTTCGCGCGCAAGGAGGACATCCTCGCCACCCTGCTGGAGTCCACCGTCGAGCCCTCGCTGCTGCTGGCCACCGCGCTGCTCGCCCGGCCCGCGCTCGACCCGGCCGCCCGGCTGTGGGCGCTGGCCGCCGCGGACGCCGCGCTGCTGCACCGCGGCCTGTACAACCTCGGCGCGCTCTACCAGCTCCCCGAGGTGCGCGGCGAACGCTTCGCCGGGTTCCGCCGGTCCCGCGCCGAACTGCGCTCCGCCTACGGCGAGTTGCTGCACCTGATCGACCCGGCGGGGCCCGGCCGCGAGCTGCGCTGCGACCTGTTGCTGGGCCTGGTCGAGGGCGGTGTCGCGGTGGTCCGCGGCCGACCGGAGAGCAGCGGCTACGACACCGCGGAAGTCGGCGCGGCCGTCGCCGACGCGGCGCTGCGGCTGGCCGGCTGCGACCGGGCTGGACGGGAGGCCGCGGCGCGCGAAGGTGCCGGGCTGGAGGCGGCGGTGTCGGCGGCCGCAGGGGCGGCGGCCCGGGGGGAGGCGTAGCGGCGTGGGGTGAGCCTGCGGGCGCACCCGACGCCGTACCACCCGGACCCGCGGCGGGCGCTGGACCGGCGGGAGGAGGAGGGCCGCACGTACGGCGTGCTCGACGTGGTCGGGGTGGTGCGCGGCCCGGCGGACGAGGAGCGGGCCGGTGCGGTCCGGCCGGTGGAGGGGGCCGGGGCGGTGGAGCTGTTCGGCGCCGGGCGCCCGAGGGCGGCGCGGGTCGCGGAGGTGGCCCGCCGGGCCGGGGACGGCCGGGTGCCGCCGTCCGACCGGGGCGCCGGCTGCGGCACGGCGGTGTGGGCGGGGTACGGCGAAGGCGACGGCGGCCCCGAGGGCCGTTGGTTCCGGGGCCGCGGTGAATCCTGGGCGGGGAAGGCGGGGCGGACGCCCTGGCCCCGGAGGGGCGGGGGCCTGGGCGTCCGGCGACCCGGCGGGGTGGATCAGGCGAACTGGCCCGGGACGTAGTCCCCGGCGGGCTGCTGGATGGTCACGTTGATCCGGTTGTACGCGTTGATCAGCGCGATCAGGCTGACCAGCGCGGCCAGCTGGTCCTCGTCGTAGTGCTTGGCGGCCTCGGCCCAGGCGGCGTCGCTGACCCCGCCCGCGGCGTCCGCGATCCGGGTGCCCTGCTCGGTGAGCTCCAGGGCGGCCCGCTCGGCCTCGGTGAAGACGTTGGCCTCGCGCCAGGCGGCGACCAGGTTCAGCCGGGTCTGGGTCTCCCCGGCGTGCGCGGCGTCCTTGGTGTGCATGTCGGTGCAGAAGCCGCAGCCGTTGATCTGGCTGGCGCGGATCTTCACCAGCTCCTGGGTCGCCGCCGGCAGCGCGGACAGGCCCAGGGCGTGGCCGGCCGAGTTGATGTACTTCAGGAACTTCGCGCCGAGCGGGTTGCCGAAGTAGTTGAGACGAGCGTTCACGGTGGGTGACTCCTTGGTGTTCAGCGCCGGTGTGTTCCGCGCTTCCGAAAGGTTGACCCCGCCGCGACCGCCGGTGTGACAGGCCGTGGATGTGACGCCGGTCACACCCCCGAGGGGGTGACGTTCCAGTGCTCCGGCAGATCGGCCTCGTAGAAGACGCACACGAAGAACCCTTCCCGCACCAGTGAAACCTCCCCGCAGCCGGTGCAGCGCCGGAACACCGCCGAGTAGGTGAAGCCGCCCGGGGGCGGTCACCGGGGGAGGGGGTCGGCTTCGGCGCTGGTGGGGGTGGGGACGGGGACGGGGTGCGAACGGTCGGGGAAGGGGATCCGGAAGGCCAGCAGGACGGCTGCGGCCAGGCCGACCGTCAGCAGTAGGCGGGCGCGGCGGGAGGCGGAACGGCCGCACAGGTGGGCGGCCAGGGCGAAGCAGGCCGCCAGGTACGGGGGTGCCAGCAGCCAGGCGTGCGGCAGGTCGAAGGTGGCCAGGGCCAGCGGGCGCAGCAGGGCCAGCGCCAGCACGCCCGCGAGGAGCGCGGTGCTCCAGGGGCGGATCAGCCCGGCCAGGCGCAGCAGCAGCCCGCCGAGCAGCAGGAACAGCGGCGGCGCGGTCAGCAGGAGCCAGAGCTCGGTGTCCGACAGGCAGGAATCGACCCCGCAACTGTCCTCCGAGCGCACCGCCACCCACAGTTCCAGGAACGTGACCGCCCCCAGCGCCGTGCCCACCAGCGCGGCCCGCGCCTTCGACCCGAGCTGCCCGAAGCGCCCGAAGCGCCCGAAGCGCCCGAAGCGGTCGATCCTCACCGCACCCCCCGTGTGTTCCCGTGCCGCCGGCGGGCCACCGCGCGGGGGAGCTCCCGCGGGCGGCCGGTGCACGGACATAGGGTGGACGCGCAGGAGCGCCGGACGGTTTCTTCGAGGAGCACGCAATGGACTTCGGGTGGACGGTCCCGCTGGTGGCCGCGCCGATGGCGGGCGGGGCGAGCACGCCCGCGCTGGTCGCCGCCGTCAACGGGGCGGGCGGCCTCGGCTTCCTCGCCGCGGGCTACCGGGACGCCGGCGGGATGGTCGAACAGATCGCCCGGACGCGGGAGTCGACCGACCGGCCGTTCGGCGTCAACCTGTTCGTCCCCGGGCCGCCGGCCGATCCCGGGCCGGTCGCCGCCTACCGGGAGCGGCTGCTGCCGGAGGCCCGGCGGTGGGGCGTCGAGCTGCCCGCCGCGATCCCGCCGGACCGGGACGACTGGGACGCCAAACTCGACGCGCTGCTGCACGGCCCCACCCCGGGCGTCGCCTGGGTGTCGTACACCTTCGGGCTGCCCGGGGCCGCCGAGGTCACCGCCCTCCGGGCCGCGGGCATCCGCCAACTCGGCACCGTCACCAGCCCCCAGGAGGCCCGCGCCGCCACCGCGCTCGGCCTCGACGCGCTGGTCGTCCAGGGCCCCGAGGCGGGCGGGCACCGCGCCACCCACCGGGCGCGGGACGAGCCCGGGACCCTGCCGCTGCTGCAACTCCTGGCCGCGGTGCGGGAAGTGACCCCGCTCCCGCTGATCGCCGCCGGCGGGCTGGGGGACGGGGCGGCCGTCGCCGCCGCCCTGGACGCGGGGGCGGTCGCCGCCCAGCTCGGCACCGCGTACCTGCGCACCGCGGAGTCCGGGGCCTCGGCCGCGCACCGCCGGGCCCTGGTCGAACTCGACGCCACCACCGTCACCCGGGCCTTCACCGGGCGCCCGGCCCGCGCGCTGCGCAACGCGTTCACCGAGCGGCACGAGGGGCGGGCGCCGGCGGCGTACCCGGAGGTGCACCACCTGACCCAGCCGCTCAGGGCGGCCGCCGGGCGCCGGGAGGACCTGGCGGCGATGCACCTGTGGGCGGGCACCGCCCACCGCGCGGCCCGCGAGGGCTCGGCGGCGGACGTCACCCGGGAGTTGTGGCGGGAGGCGCTGCGGGGGTAGCGGCTCAGCCCAGCAGGTCGCCCATCCAGGACTCGACGGCGGCGGCCTCGCGGGGGAGGGCGCCGGACATCAGGCGGGCTCCGTCGGCGGTGATGACCAGGTCGTCCTCGATCCGGACGCCGATGCCGCGCAGCTCCGCGGGGAGGGTGAGGTCGTCGGGCTGGAGGTAGAGGCCGGGCTCGACGGTGAGCACCATGCCCTCCTCCAGGACGCCGTCCAGGTAGGTCTCGGCGCGGGCCTTGGCACAGTCGTGCACGTCGAGGCCGAGCATGTGGCCGCTGCCGCAGAGGGTGTAGCGGCGGTAGAGGCCGGAGTCCTCGTGCAGGGCCTCCTCGGCGGAGACCGGGAGCAGGCCCCACTCGGCGAGGCCCTCGGCGATGACGCGCATGCCGGCCCGGTGGAACTCGCGGAAGGAGGCGCCGGGGCGGAGGGTGGCGATGCCCGCGCTCTGCGCGGCCAGGACGAGTTCGTAGACGTCGCGCTGGGCGGGGGTGAAGGTGCCGGAGAGCGGGAGGGTGCGGGTGATGTCGGCGGTGTAGAGGCTGTCGGTCTCCACGCCGGCGTCGAGCAGGAGGAGCTCGGTGGGGTCGAGCGGGCCGTCGTTGCGGATCCAGTGCAGCACGCAGGCGTGCGCGCCGGAGGCGACGATGGTCTCGTAGCCGGTGCCGTTGCCCTCGGCGCGGGCGCGGCTGTTGAAGGCGCCCTCCAGTCGGCGCTCGCCGCGGTGGTGGCGCAGCGCGGCGGGGATCGCGCGCACGACGTCCTGGAAGCCGGCGGTGGTGTGGTCGACGGCGAGCTGGAGCTGCTCGACCTCCCAGGCGTCCTTGACCAGCCGCAGTTCGGCGGTGGCGGCGGCGAACCGGCCGTCGGGCAGGGCGTGTTCGGCGCCGGGTCGGCCGGCCAGCGCGTCCAGGGCCGGGTCGACGCCGGCCAGCAGGCGGGTGGGGACGGAGCCGGTGAACAGCCCGGGCAGGTCGTCGAGGTGGGCGGTGCGCAGGCCGGTGAGCCGGGCGGCCTCGGCGAGGTCGGCGCGCCGGCCGACCCAGAACTCGCCGTAGCGGCGGTCGCGGTAGAACTCGGCGGAGCCGCCGGAGCGGTCCGAGCGGGGGCGCAGGTAGAGGACCGGCTCGCCGTCCGGCTCGACCACCAGGACGTGGCCGACCTGCTCCTCGCCGGTCAGGCCGGTGAGGTGGGCGTAGGCGCTGTGGGGGCGGAAGCGGTGGTCGCAGTCGTTGCTGCGGACCTTCAACCGGCCGGCGGGGACGAGCAGGCGCTCGCCGGGGAAGGCGGCGGCGAGCTTGGCGCGCCGGGCCGGGAAGTGGGCGTAGCCGGGGACGCGTTCGTCGGCGGGCAGCGGGGTGGCGGCCCACTGGCCGGCCATGTAGGCCTCCAGCGCGGGGGTGACCGGGAGGTCGTGGCTGCCGGTGTTCAGGGTGGGCTGGTCGGCCATCGTCTGGGCTCCTGAGACCTGGTTGAGCTGGGACAACGTGCTTGGTGGGAAAAGAACTCGCCGCGCGGGGGCGGGCGCCGCAATGACACGGGTCGATAACGGTCCCGCTCCCTCGTTGCGCAGTGCAATTTCACATTACTATGTTACGGGTCACACCTCAGAGCGGGCCAGACTCCGGGCGGCACGGATTCCCCGTTGAACGGCAGACCGGCCCCCATTCCCGGAGTTGCACATGAACAGGCGTTCCCACGTCGCCCTGGCGGCGGCCATCGCGGCATCCCTCACCCTCGGCCTCGGTGCGTGCGGCAGTGACAGCGGCGGCGGTGACGGCGGCAGCGGCGACCAGCAGGGCGTGACCACCCAGGGCAACGGCATCATCGGCGGCACGCCGGTGAAGGGCGGCACCCTCACCATCCTGTCGAACCAGGACTTCGACCAGCTCGACCCGGCCCGCAACTGGACCATGCCGGTCATGGACGTCGGCGTCCGGATGCTCTACCGCACCCTGACCACCTTCAAGGCCGCCCCCGGCGCCGAGGGCCTCAAGGTCGAGCCCGACCTGGCCACCGACCTCGGCACCCCCAGCGACGGCGCCAGGACCTGGACCTTCCACCTGAAGGACGGCCTCACGTACGAGGACGGCACCCCGATCGTCGCCGACGACATCAAGTACAACGTCGAGCGCTCGTTCTCCGCCGAACTGGCCGGCGGCCCCGACTACGCGGCCCGCTACCTGGCCGGCGTCGACGGCTACCAGGGCCCGCTCGGCGGCAAGCGGCTGGGCAAGGAGTCCATCGAGGTCCCGGACGCGAAGACCATCGTCTTCCACCTCAAGCGCCCGGTCGCCGAGTTCGGCCAGACCGTCACCCTGCCGACCTTCTCGCCCGTCCCGCAGGCCAAGGAGACCGGCGCCAACTACTCCAACCACCCGGTCTCCTCCGGCCCCTACAAGATCGAGAGCTACGACCGCGGCAAGCGCATGGTCCTCGTCCGCAACACCAACTGGGACCCGAGCACCGACCCGGTGCGCAAGGCGTACCCGGACCGGATCGTCGTCGACCAGACCCTCAAGGGCACCGGCATCGCCGACCGCCTGATCGCCGACCAGGGCGACGACAAGAACGCCGTCTCCTACGTCGACCTGACGCCGGCCAAGATCTCCGAGGTGCTCACCAACCCGGACGTCAAGAGCCGCCTGATCAGCGAGAACGGCGGCTGCACCACCATGCTCGACATGAACACCACCAAGGCGCCGTTCGACAACGCCAAGGTGCGCCAGGCCATGCAGTACGCGGTGGACAAGGAGTCCTTCGCCGCCGCCATGGGCGGCCCGGCGTTCAACGACATCGCCACCACCTACCTGCCGCCGGTGCTCACCAACGGCGCCCCGGTCGACCACTTCATGATCAAGCCCGCGGGCGACCCGGACAAGGCCAAGCAGCTGCTCACCGAGGCGGGCCTCCCGAACGGCTTCGACACCGAGATGGTCACCTCCACCGGCGGCAAGCAGCAGGCCGAGGCGGTCCAGGCCGCCCTCAAGCGGGTCGGCGTGAACGTCACCATCACCACCGTCGACCCCACCGCCGTCAACTCCATCGTCGGCGACAAGGACAAGCAGCCCGGCCTGGCCCAGCTCGGCTGGTGTCCGGACTACCCGTCGGCCGGCACCTTCCTGCCGATGATCTACGACGGCCGGCAGATCCGCGACAAGGGCAACAACGGCAACATGACCCGGTTCAACGACCCCGAGGTCAACGCCGAACTCGACCGGATCGCCGGCCTGTCGGACCTCCAGCAGGCCAACGCCGCCTGGCTCGCCCTCGACGCCAAGATCATGGACGCCTCGCCCGCCGTCCCGCTGGTCTGGCAGAAGAAGCCGCTGCTGGTCGGCTCCAACATCGCCGGCGCCTTCGGCTCGCCGATCTGGTCCGCGCAGATCGACTACGCGACCATCGGCCTCAAGTCCGTGAAGTAAGGCGGGAGTTACCCACATGACCACCCCGCTCGCCCCGGCCCCGGCCGGGGGAGCGGGGGCCCCGGACGCCCCCCAGGCACCCGCCGCCCCCGCCTCCCCCCGGGCCCTCGCCCTGCACCGCCTGCGCCGCCAGCGCACCGCCACCGTCGGCGCCGCGATCATCGCCTTCTTCGTCCTGGCGGCCGTCCTCGCCCCGGTCCTCACCGCGATCAGCGGCACCGGCCCGGACACCATCGACAAGAAGGCCGTCGACCCCTACCTCGGCGGCCTGCCCCGCGGCTCCCTCGGCGGCATCAGCCCCGAACACTGGCTCGGCGTCGAACCGATGCTCGGCCGCGACATCTTCGCCCGGCTGCTGTACGGCGCCCAGATCAGCCTGCTGGTCGCCTTCGTCTCCGCCCTGCTGATCACCCTGATCGGCACCGTCCTGGGCATCACCGCCGGCTACTTCGGCGGCCGCGTCGACGCCGTGATCAGCCGCTTCATGGACATCATGATGTCCTTCCCCAGCCTGATCTTCATGATCGCGCTGCTCTCGGTCGCCCGGGACGTCAACCGGGTGCTCCTGCTCATCGGCGTGATGTCGCTCTTCTCCTGGCCCTACATCGCCCGCGTCGTCCGCGGCCAGACCCTCTCGCTCAAGCACCGCGAGTACGTCGAGGCCGCCCGCGCCAGCGGCACCACCAACCGCCGCATCCTGTTCGGCGAGATCCTCCCCAACCTCACCGGCACCGTCATCGTCTACGTCACCCTCGCCGTCCCCGGCCTGATCGGCACCGAGGCGGCGCTGTCCTTCCTCGGCGTGGGCATCCGCCCGCCCACCCCCTCCTGGGGCCAGATGATCTCCGACGCGGTGCTCTACTACAAGGTCGACCCGATGTTCTTCATCCTGCCCAGCGCCTGCCTGTTCCTGGTGGTCCTGGCCTTCACCCTGGTCGGCGACGCCCTGCGGGACGCCCTCGACCCGAAGGGCAGCCGGACGTGATCGGATTCCTGCTCCGGCGCGTCCTGGCGATGGCCGCCACCCTGCTCGCGGTCTGCGCCCTCACCTTCGCCGTCTTCTACCTGCTGCCCAGCGACCCCGCCGCCCAGTTCTGCGGCAAGGACTGCTCCGCCGACCGGATCGAACTCGTCCGGCAGCAACTCGGCCTGGCCGACCCCCTGATCGTCCAGTTCTGGCACTACGTCACCGCGATCTTCGCCGGCCGCTCCTACGGCACCGGCCCGTACGCCGTCCAGTGCGACTTCCCCTGCTTCGGCTACTCCTTCCAGTCCGCCCAGCCCGTCTGGGACCTGATGACGGACCGGCTGCCCACCAGCGTCTCGCTCGCCCTCGGCGCCGCCGTGCTCTGGCTCCTCCTCGGCGTCGGCGCCGGCGTGCTCTCCGCGCTGCGCCGCGGCAGCTGGCTCGACCGCACCCTGATGATCGGCACCATCGGCATCGCCGCCCTGCCGGTCTACTTCACCGCGATGATCCTGCTCTACCTGGTCGTCACGGTCGCCGGGATCCTCCCCTACCCGCGCTACATCGCCTTCGGCGAGAACCCCGGCCAGTGGGTCACCAACCTGATCCTGCCCTGGATCACCCTCGCCCTGCTGAACGCCGCCCTCTACGCCCGGATGACCCGCAACTCCGTCATCGAGACGATGGCCGAACCGTACGTCCGCACCGCCCGCGCCAAGGGCCTGCGCGAACGCCGCGTCGTCGGCCGGCACGGACTGCGACCCGCCCTCACCCCCGTCGCCACCATGCTCGGCATGGACCTCGGCGGACTGCTGGCCGGTGCGCTCATCACCGAATCGCTGTTCAGCCTCCCCGGCATCGGCAAGCTCTTCGCCGACTCGCTCAACAAGGCCGACCAGCCGGTGATCATGGGCATCACGCTGCTCGCCTCCTTCTTCATCATCAGCTCCAACCTGGTCGTGGACCTCGTCTACGCCTGGATCGACCCGAGGGCGAGGCTGTCATGACCTCCCACCCACTGCTCGACGTGCACGACCTCGCGGTCGAGTTCACCACCGAGGAAGGCACCGTACGGGCCGTCAAGGGCGTCGACTTCACCGTCGAACGCGGCCGCACCCTCGGCATCGTCGGCGAATCCGGCTCCGGCAAGTCCGTCACCTCGCTCGCCGTCATGGGCCTGCACCGCGGCGCCACCGTCACCGGCTCCGCCAGGCTCGACGGCACCGAACTCATCGGCGCCCCCGACGAACACCTGCGCAAGCTCCGCGGCCGCAGGATGGCGATGGTCTTCCAGGACGCCCTCACCGCCCTGCACCCCTACTTCACCGTCGGCGACCAGATCGCCGAGGCGTACCGCGAACACTTCGGCGGCAGCCGCAGGGCCGCCCTGGCCCGCGCCGTCGACGTCCTCGGCGACGTCGGCATCCCCGGACCCGCCCGCCGGGCCGGCGAGTACCCGCACCAGTTCTCCGGCGGCATGCGCCAACGCGCCATGATCGCCCTCGCGCTGTCCTGCGAACCCGACCTGGTCATCGCCGACGAACCCACCACCGCCCTCGACGTCACCGTCCAGGCCCAGGTGCTCGAACTCCTGATGCGCCTGCAGCAGGAACGCGGACTCGGCATCGTCATGATCACCCACGACCTCGGCGTCATCGCCCGGGTCGCCGACGACGTCCTCGTCATGTACGGCGGATCCGCCGTCGAACAGGCCCCCGCCGACACCCTCTTCACCACCCCCCGGCACCCCTACACCCGCGGCCTGCTCGACTCGCTGCCCCGCCTCGACGCCGAGGACGGCGCCGAACTCCGCTCCATCCCCGGCAGCCCTCCCTCCCTGCTCGCCCCGCCCGCCGGCTGCGCCTTCCACCCGCGCTGCGCCCTCCACGCCGCGAAACCCGACGCCCGCTGCACCGGCGACCGCCCGCCGCTGCGCACCGTCGCCGACGGCCACCGCAGCGCGTGCGTCCTCGACGAGGTGACCGCATGACCACCGAGACCGCCCCCCTCGCCGACGCCGCGGACTCCGGCACGCCCGAAGCCCTGCTCAGCGTCCACGACCTCGGCATGACCTTCCCCGGCCCGCGCGGCACCCTGCGCCGCCGGCCCGGCGTCCGCGCCGTCGACGGCGTCACCTTCGACGTCCGCCCCGGCGAGACGCTCGGCCTGGTCGGCGAGTCCGGCTGCGGCAAGTCCACCACCGGACGGATGCTGGTCCGGCTGCTCGACCCGACCGCCGGCCGGGTCAGCTTCCGGGGCCAGGACATCACCCGCACCTCGCAGCACCGACTGCGGCCGCTGCGCAGCCGGTTCCAGATGATCTTCCAGGACCCGTTCGCCTCGCTCAACCCGCGGCAGACCGTCCAGCAGATCATCGCCGCACCGCTGCGCGCCCAGGGCGAGTCCAGGGCGAGGATCCGCGCCGAGGTCCGCGACCTGGTCCAGCTGGTCGGCCTCGCCCCCGAACACCTGGAGCGCTACCCGCACCAGTTCTCCGGCGGCCAGGCCCAGCGCATCGGCATCGCCCGCGCCCTCGCCACCCGCCCCGAACTCGTCGTCGCCGACGAACCCGTCTCCGCGCTCGACGTCTCCATCCAGGCCCAGATCGTCGGCCTGATGGAACGCCTCCAGCGCGAACTCGGCGTCGCCTACGTGTTCATCGCGCACGACCTCGCCGTGGTCAAGCACATCAGCCACCGGGTCGCCGTCATGTACCTCGGCCGGATCGTCGAGATCGGCGACAAGCGGCAGGTCTACGACCACCCCGCGCACCCCTACACCAAGGCGCTGCTGTCCGCCGTCCCGCTGCCCGACCCGGTCGCCGAACGCACCCGCGAACGCATCGTCCTGCTCGGCGACCCGCCCAGCCCCGCCAACCCGCCCAGCGGCTGCACCTTCCACCCCCGCTGCCCCAAGGCCCGGGCCCGCTGCCGGACCGAAGCGCCGCTGCTCACCCTCACCGCCCCGGGCCGCCAAGCGGCCTGCCACTTCCCGGAGTAGCACCACCGCGCTCCCGCCCCGACCGGCCGTCCGACCGCTTCCGCGGCCGGCCGGGGCGGGTCCACCCCGTGAAAGGAACCACCGCCCCGTGGAAGAGAACGCCGCGCTGTCCTGGGACGGCTCCGCACCGCCGTCCGGCCGCACCGAGACCTCCCGCACCGTCGACGCCGGACCGCTCGTGCTGCGGGTCACCGCCATCGGCAGCGACACCGAACCCGCCGTCACCGTCACCGAACCGGCCGGCCCCGGCGTGCTGCTGGTCGAAGCCACCGCCGACACCCCGGACGCCCGGCTGCGGATCGAATGGCAGCTGCCCTGCACCGGCGCCACCGGCTACTGGACGCCGAACACCAACGCCCGCTGGCTGCCGCCGAGTTGGTCTCGACCCCGGGAAGCCTCACTGCCCAAGGGCGCCCCCGTCGGCAGCCTGGTCGGCCCCGGCGACGCCGCCCTGTGCACCTTCGCGGTCGGCGAACCCGTCCGCCCCGTCACCATCGGCGAGGGCGCCGTCGAGGAGACCGGCCGGTACAGCTGGTGGATCGAACAGGACGGCCCGCGCGCCGCGCTCCGCCTCGACCTCAGCGGACGCCACTTCGCCGACACCGTACGGGAGTCCGCCGCCTGGTGGGCCACCCTCACCCCCGTCCGGCCCGTCCCCGGCCGGGCCTTCGAGCCGGTGTTCTGCACCTGGTACGCGCTGCACCTGGCGATGACCTCCGCCGACGTCGAACGGCTCGCCGAACTCGCCGCCCCGCTCGGCTTCCGCTCGCTGATCGTCGACGACGGCTGGCAGACCGACGAACGCACCCGCTCCTACGCCACCACCGGCGACTGGCAGCCCGCCCCGCACGACTTCCCCGACTTCGCCGGACACGTCCGCCGGATCCAGGACCTCGGCCTGAGCTACCTGCTCTGGCACGCGATCCCGTTCGCCGGCGACCGCAGCGCCGCCGCCCAGCGGCTGGCCGGGCACACCCTCGCCCACCTGCCGCTGCTGGAGACCTCCCTGCTCGACCCGCGCAGCCCCACCGTCCGCGCCCACCAGGTGGAACGGCTCGCCGCCGCCGTCGAACAGCACGGCGTGGACGGCCTCAAGATCGACTTCGTCGACACCTTCGCCCGCAGGCCCGCACCCGGCGCCGCACCCGACACCGCCTCCCCGGAAGCCGACTGCGCCACCGTCGCGGAGGGCGTGCGGAAGCTGCTCGCCGCACTCGACGCCCGGCTGCGGGCCACCCGCCCCGACGTCCTGGTCGAGCACCGCCAGGACTACACGGGCCCCGGCCTGTGGCCCTACGCCACCATGGTCCGGGCCGCCGACTGCCCGCACGGCGCGGTCGAGAACCGGGTCCGCACCGCCGACCTGCGGCTCACCGCCGGACCGCTCGCCGTGCACGCCGACCCGCTGACCTGGCACCCGCGGGAGAGCCCCGAGCAGATCGCCGTCCTGCTCCAGTCGGTGCTGTTCGCCACCGCCCAGGTCTCCGTCGACCTCACCGCCCAGAACGCCGACCAGCTGACCGCCCTGGCGTTCTGGCTGAGCGTCATGAAGGAGCACCGCGAGCTGCTCCAGCGCGGCGAACTGCGCCCGCACCGGCCCGAGTTGGCCTACCCGGTGATCGAGGCCCAAAGCGGTGCCCGGCGGGCCTTCGGCCGCTACGCGCCGCTGCCGCTGCGGGCCGACGGCGGGTGGGAACTGCTGCTGGTCGCCAACGCCGACCAGGACACCCTGGTGCGGATCGGGTTCGACCGCGCGCCCGGCACCGTCGACCTGCTGGTGCAGGACTGCCTGGGCGGCACGGTCGCCCGGGCGCAGACCCCGGTCGGCGGGACGGAGCTGTCCGTCCACGTCCCCACCGGGGGTCTGCTCACCCTGCGCAGGTAGCCGGTCGGGGCCGAGCCGGAGGGTCACACCTCCAGGTCGGCCTCGACCTTCTTCAGCTGGTGCCGGGCCATCGCCAGGTTGGCCCGGTTCCGGTCCAGCGCCAGGTACAGGAACAGGCCCTTGCCGGTGCGCGAGGTCAGCGGCCGGATCAGGTGGTACTGGGTGGAGAGGCTGATCAGGATGTCCTCGATCGCCTCGTTCAGGTTCAGCAGCTCCATCGCGCGCAGCTTGGCCCGCACCACGTCGGTGTTGCCCGCGGCCGCGACGTTCAGGTCGAGGTCCGACCCGCCGCCGATGGTGCCCAGCGCCATTCCGCTGTTGTAGTCGACCAGGGCGACACCGATGGTGCCCTCGATCGCGCTCATGATGTCCTTCAGCGCGGTTTCCACAGCAGCCATTTTTTTCAAGTACCTCTTCCGTGAAAGGAATTGACGACCCGTCAGATCCTTGCTGCGACGGGTGTGTTGCATGGTGAGATGAGCGTCGGGGGGTGGGGCGGAGGCCGGGGCGGGGGTCAGAAGGTCGTCCGGTCGAGGTCGGCGTCGGCCAGGGCCGCTATCCGGGCCCCGGCCCGGCGGGCCTCCAGGTGCAGCCGCCCCACGTTGGCCTGCGAACCGGCCAGCAGGGTCAGCACGGTGTACGCGCCGGCCGCGTACGTCGCGGTGTAGCCGCGCTCGCCGCGGGTGATCAGCTCCCGGAAGGCGCCCTGCCCGGTCGCCTCGGTGAGCCGGGAGCCCACGCCGAGCGCGGCGGCGGTCAGCGCGGCCACGCTCTCCGCCTCCAGCGCGGACGCGTCGTGCGCCACCACCAGACCGTCGATGGTCGCCACCAGCGAACCGGTCAGGTGCGGAATCCTCGCCCGCAGGCCCTGCAGTTCGGCCTGCACCTCGGCTTCCGGCAGCACGGGGGTCCTCCTCGCGGTCAGTTGTCGAAAGGTCCGCTTCATGACTCGGTCGGCGGGACGGGGCGGGCGAGCGGGGCGGTCACAGGGCCTCCAGGGCAGCGCGTAGTCGGAGCAGCAGGCCCACCTCCGGGTCCGAGGAGTCGTAGGAGCGCGGGCCGGGCGGCAACAGCACGTCCGGCGGCGCGGCTTGCGGCACGGCGGCCGGGGGCGGGTCGGGGACGGCGGCCGGCCGGGGGGCGGTCAGCAGCCCCGCGGCGGCCAACTGCCGGACGTCCAGCAGCGTGCCGTAGGTGGAGCGCCCCAGCAGCCGGGCCAGCTCGGGCGCGGTGCGGGTGCCGTCCGCCGCGGCCAGCAGCGCCTGCCGGCGGCGGCGCGGCACCGCGGTGCGGCGGGTCGGGGCGGCGCCGGTGGCCAGCAGCGGGGCGCGGTCCAGGTCGGCGGACGGCCAGCAGCCGTCCAGCAGCGAGCGGCGGCGGCCGATCGCGCCGCGCAGCTCCAGCACCGACAGCGGGCGGGCCAGCCGGAACGCCGGGACGGCGGCCGGGTCGAAGCGCAGTTCCCCGTCGTGCTGGGCCAGCGCCTCCTGGGCGCCGTCCAGGGTGGCGGCCAGCCGGGCGAGTTCGAGCTCGCCAGCGCCGACCAGGCCGCTGCCCAGCAGGTGCTCGGCGAGCCGCCCGGCGCCCAGCGGCAGGCCGTCCTCCCACTGGCGGACGGTGATCCGCCCGGCGCCGGTCAGCAGGTGGCCGACGGTCGCCGCGCCCGGTGCCTCGGCGTGCACCACCAGCCCGCCGGCCAGGTGCACCGCGCCGCCCGGGCCGTGCAGGGCGCCGGTGGAGCCGTCCGCGGCGAGGTCGGTCAGTGCGGCCTCGAAGGTGGTGGCGGGCGCGCAGCTGGAGCGCCGGCGCCGGGGGAGCGGGGCGGCGTGGGCCCGCCGCGGTCGGGGGGCCGGGGGCGCGGAGACGCTCTCGGCGGTGACGCTCTCGGCGGTGACGGGCGCGGCGGTGACGGGCGTGGTGGTGACGCTCGTGGTGGCCGGCCCGGGGAGGACGGACTCGCCGGTGACCGGTCCGTTCGTCAGGTACGGGCCGGGGACGGCCGCGGCGGCCCCGAACTGCCCGGCCGCGGGCACCAGTCGGTGCACCGAGACCGGGGAGGCGACCAGCAGCGGCGGCACGGACGGCACGGGGGGGAGCGGCGGCGCGGGGGTCGTCGGTGCGAGGGTGTCGGCGGACCACATCAGGAGAGCACCAGCCGGTCGGCGATGGCGGCCAGGCGCAGCCGGGCCATCGCCAGGTTGGCGAGGTCCCGGTCCAGCCGCAGGTAGAGGAAGACGTTGGCGTCGAAGGACGCGGGGATGAAGCGCAGCAGGTGGTAGTTGCCCCCGGAGGTGACGATGACGTCCTCGGCGGGCGGCGCCCCGGTGTCCGGGTCGGCGAACGAGGGGGTCTGGGTGACCGCGCGGGCGAGCTCGGTGGCGTCGGCCGCCCCGACCTCGTGGTCGCCGTCGGGGCCGAGTCCGGCGGTGCCTATGGCCAGGCCGTTGGTCCAGTCGACCAGGCTGACCCCCAGGGCGCCGCCGATCCCCATGGCTTCCGCAAGGCACTCCTCGATCCCGGGCACGAACCGCGTTCCCTCCCCACCGTGCGGGGGCACGGTGCGTCGCCGTCACCGCCTTCACCTGCGGTAGTCTGACCAGGACGCAACGCTACCGGTGGCGCCACGTGAGGGCGAGACTTTCCGCCATATCCCTCGGGCATATGCACGAATGCGCTATGGTTCGCGGATTTTGAAGTGTTCAGGTGAAGGCGGCGCGGCGCGGGCGGTTCAGCCCTCCGAGCCCTCCTCCCCGTCCTGGACGGGGAGTTCGCGCATCCGGGGGATGGGCGAGAAGAGCACCCACAGGCCGGAGCAGACCGCGCCGACGGCGGCGATCCACAGCGCGGGGCGCAGGCCCAGGGCGCTGCCGAGCAGGCCGCCGAGCAGCGAACCCAGCGGCCGGACGCCGTAGTTGACCGCCTGGTAGGCGCCGGAGACGCGGGAGCGCAGGGCGTCGGGGATGCAGGCGGCGAAGACCGCGCCGGCGGTGATGTCGAGGATCATCACGCCGACGCCGGAGAGGAACTCGGCGCCGAACAGCAGCGCCGCCGAAGCGGTGACCGAGCCGCCGGCCAGCGGGAACAGCAGCAGCGGGGCGGGGAAGAGCACCAGGCCGAACAGCAGCGCCGGGCCGACGCCGATCCGGGCCGACAGCCGTCCGGTGACCGCCGCGCCGAGCAGCGTGCCGACCGCCGCGGCGGCCATCACGGCGCCCAGCAGGCCCGCGCTGAAGTGCAGTTCGCGGGTGGCGTAGAGGACGAACAGCGCGCCGATGACGAAGGTGAACAGGTTGACGGTGGCGGTGCCGAGCAGGGTGGCCCGGATCACCGGGTCGCGGCGGATCCAGCGCATGCCCTCGGCGGTGCCGCCGTGCTCCCGGTCGGCGGGCGGCGGTTCGGCCGGGTCGATCCGGCGCAGGAAGGCGGCGGAGACCAGGAAGGAGAGCGCGTCGACGACCAGCGCCAGCGGGGCGGCGAGGAGTTGGACCAGCAGGCCGCCGAGGCCGGGTCCGGCCACGTAGGTCGCGGCCCGGCTGCCGTTGATCAGCGCGGTGCCGCGCAGGTACTGGTCGGCGGGGACCAGGGCGACGAACAGCGGCGGGTTGCAGACGTTGAAGAACACCGACAGCGTGCCGACGGCCAGCACCGCCGCGTACAGCTGGACCAGGGTCAGCACCCCGGCGGCGTACGCCAGCGGGACGGTCAGCAGGACGGCGGCGCGGGCCAGGTCGGTGGCGATCATCACCCGGCGGCGGCGCCCGTAGCGGTCGGCCCAGCTGCCCGCGTGCAGCGAGAGCAGCAGGTAGGGGAGGTAGCCGGCGGCGGAGAGGTAGCCCATCTGGGCGGCGTCGGCGTGCAGCGCGGAGACCGCGATCAGCGGGACGACCAGCAGGGTGATCTGGTCGCCGAGCGAGGAGACGGTCTGGCCGGTCCAGTAGCGGCGGAAGGCCGGTTCGCGCAGCAGTTCGGGTATCCGGCGGCGGACGGCGGCGGCCGGGCGGGCGTCGAGGAGGGTCACGGCCGCTGTCCTTCCGGGGTGCCGAAGGGGACGGCGAGCCGGATCAGCTGGACCGGGCGGGCGCCCTCGGGGGGCGGGCCGGAGCCGCCCAGCCGTTCCACGTAGGGGCGGGTCAACTCCTCGATGCGGGCGGTGAGTTCGGCCAGCTCCGCCGGGGTGACCAGGACGGCGCTGTCGTCGAAGGAGGCGGCCTCGCGCCACTCGGGGGCGTCGGCGCCGCGGTGCAGCAGCCAGTCGGCGGCGCGGGCGAAGTAGCCGTCCAGCACGGCCCGTTGCAGGGCCTCGGCGGCCGCGGCCTGCTCGGGGTCGGCGGGGGAGGCGTCCCAGCTGGTGAAGGCGGCGGTCGCGCGCCAGGGTTTCTCCCGGCCGCGCCCGCCGCCCGCCTCCTCCACCAGGCCGTACTTGGCCAGTTGGCGCAGGTGGAAGGAGCAGCTCGCCACCGATTCGGTGCCGAGCAGCTCCGCCGCCCGGGTCGCGGTCAGCGGCCCGTGCAGACGGAGCAGGCCCACCAGTGCCATCCGGGTGGGATGGGCGTAGGCGCGCAGGGCGCGCGGGTCGGTGAGCCGGACGGCCGGCAGCTCTTCGCTCATGTTCTAAAGCTAGCTTTAGAAAGAAGTCTTTACAAGCTGCCGACCTGCGAGGTTCCAGTAGATCACGCTCCGGTCAGGCGGTCGGACCCACCTCGATGGTGGTGAGCCTGCCGCCCTGGGCCTCCCGGACGGCCTCGATCCTCGTGCCGGTGTCCGGCACCTTCACCCCGAGCTGCGGGATCGCCGGGTCGGTGTACACCCCGCCGCGGTCGTCGAACACCGGCACCGCCGGCTCGGCGGGCACCACGGTGGCCAGGCCGGCCTTGTGCAGGGTGAACGAGGTGGTCGGCTTCCGCGAGAAGGCCGCGTCGTAGGGCTGCGAGCGCCCGTTGGTGACCGAGCCGTCGGCGAACCGCAGCGCCGCCGGGTGCGCGTCCACCGGCAGGATCAGGCCGCCGCCCGGGTGGTCGGCGGTGTTGTTGTCGCCGTAGGCGGTGTCCCACAGCCAGACCAGCACGCCCTCCTGGTACGGGTAGGTGTCGATCACGTTGCTCTTCCCGGCGACGCCCGAGTAGCCGAAGTTGTACGGGCCGGTCTTCAGGAAGGCGCCGTAACCGGCGTAGCGGCGGTTCTCCACCAGGTACGCCCGCGGGTGCTGCTTGACCGCGTCCGCGCCCTCGATCACCGAGAAGCCGGCCTGCGCCCAGCCGGCGTCGCCGCCGTGCTCCGCGCCGTCGCTCAGCAGCACCGCGCCGTCGGCGGTCAGCTTCACCGCGTCGACCAGCACGCCCCGGCCGTGGGTGTTGGTGTCGGAGGTGGCGTGGAAGCGCACCTGCACGCTCGTGCCCAGGTAGGCGTCCAGCGGGACGTGCAGCTGCCGCCAGCCGCCCGAGCTGCCGCTCAGGCCCGGGGTCAGCGCGGTGGTGTCGCCGATCGGCTGCCCGTCGACGGTGCCGTGCAGCGGCGTCCAGCTCCGGCCGCCGTCGGCCGACGCCTCGACCGAGAGGAAGTCGTAGTCCTGCTCGGTGTCCCACCAGGCGGCGGCGTCCAGCGCGGCCGAGCCGGCGGCGCCGGTCAGGTCGACGGTGCGCGACAGCGCGGCGTCCAGGTTGTCGCCGGTGTCGCTCCACCACTGCTTGCCGCCCTCGTACGGGGTGGCCAGCGAGGTGGTGGTGGTGCTCGGCGGCAGGTGCACCAGGACGGCCTGCGCCTGGTCGGTCTGGTAGCCGCTGACGCCCAGGGTGTGGCTGGAGCGGGTCGCCGCCCGGGCCTCGTCGTAGTCGAGCCAGCCCAGCTGCAGCTTGCTCCAGGCGTCCAGGTCGCCCGGGTACTCGCCGGTGCTGTTCTTGCCCTTGCCCAGGTAGGAGGCGGAGGACATCAGCGACCAGAAGCCGACCGAGTTGTCGCCGCCGGTGGTCGGGTACAGGTCGGGCAGGCCGAGGTTGTGGCCGAACTCGTGGGCGAACAGGCCCACGCCGCTGTTCTCGCCCGCCTGCACGTAGTCGTAGGCGTAGAAGCCGGAGTCGCCGATCGGCGCGCCGCCGATCCTGTTCCCCTCCGGGCCGGTCCGGCCGGTCGGGTCCGGGAAGGCCCAACTGCGGTGCGCCCACAGGGCGTCGGCGCCCTGGGCGCCGCCGCCCCAGGTCTCGTCGACGCCCGCGTGCACCACGACCACGTTGTCGAGGTAGCCGTCCGGCTCGTCGAAGTCGCCGTCCTTGTCGTGGTCGTAGCGGTCCTCGGTGTCGTACTGCGCGAGCTCCGCCTTGACGTCGGCCGGGGTGCGGCCCTTGGCGAGCTCGCCGTCGTACCACGCCTCGGTGGCGTCCCGGACGAACTCCTGGGCCTGCGTCCAGGCGCCGCCGCCCTGCGGGCCCTTGTTGGAGCCGTAGCGGGCCTCGTTCCACGGCACGGTCACCCAGTCGGAGACGGTGCCCTGGAGGTCGTACCGGCCGGAGGACTGGGTGCGGTAGAAGTTGCGCATCGAGTTCGCGCCGGGCGCGTCGTCGAAGAACATCTTCTGGTAGTAGTCGCGGCCGAAGTCGCTCTCCCAGTAGGTGTGGGTGTCGCTCCTGTCCGGCTTCGGGATGGCGTTGTGCTTCGGGCCGGGGGCGCCGCCGTAGCGGGCCCGGCCGTCGTACTGGGTGGTGCTGTCGACCTGGTCGCCGAACTGGGCCAGGATCACGAACACCTGGTCGGTGCGCTGCCTGGCCAGCTGGACGTAGTCGTTGCCGATCTTCACCTTGGCCGGCGCGGCCTTGCCGTCCTTGGCGACCCCGCCCTGGTTGACCTGCTCCAGGGCCCGGGCCTTGAGGGCCTGCCGGGCCCTCTCCTGCGGCGGCACCGGGGAGGGCGGCGCCTCCCGGCCGTCCGCGCCCTGCTGGGCCGTCAACTCGACGGCGGGCTTGGTGGGTTGGCCGAACGCGGGGGTGGTGGTCAGTGCTATCGCACCGGTGGTCAGCGCAGCCATGAGGGCTGTGGGAAGTCTGCGCAAGTGACCCGCTCCTCTGCAGGGTGAACGGATGGACGGCCAGTAATATTTCACATGTCATCCACTACTGGGAAGGGGTGGCGCCCAGTTCCCGGCGCAGCCCCAACTTTTCGTTGAAGAAGGCGAGTTCCTGGACGGCGATCTGCTCCAGCACCCCGTCCGGCGCCATGTGGCTCACCCCCGGCAGCGCCAGCAGGCCGTGCTCCCGGCCCGCCCGGGTCAGCGCCTCGGACAGCAGCAGGGTGTGCGCGGGGTGCACGTTGTCGTCCGCCAGGCCGTGGACCAGCAGCAGCGGACGGCTCAGCCCCGGCGCGTCGCCGATCAGGCAGTCCGCCGCGTACCCCTGCGGGTTGTCCTGCGGCAGGCCCAGGTAGCGCTCGGTGTACGCGGTGTCGTACAGCCGGAAGTCGGTGGGCGGGGCGCCCGCGCTGGCCGCGTGGAACACGTCCGGGCGGCGCAGCACCGCGAGCGCCGCGAAGTAGCCGCCGTACGACCAGCCGCGCACCCCGACCCGCTCCAGGTCCAGGTCCGGGTGGGCGGCGCCGAGCGCCCGGAGCGCGGCCACCTGGTCGTCGAGCGCGACCTGCGAGAAGCGGCGGAAGATCGCCCGGGTGAAGTCCGGCGAGACGAACGGGGTGCCCCGGTTGTCCACCGTCACCACGGCGAAGCCCTGGTCGGCCCACCACTGCTTGGGCTGCCAGCGGCGCGGCTCGTTGGCGATCACCTGGAAGCCCGGGCCGCCGTACACGTCCAGCAGCACCGGCAGCTTGCGGCCCGCCCGGTGGCCGCGCGGGTACAGCACCGCGCTGGGCAGGCCGAGTTCGGTCACCCGGGCCAGCAACGGCTTTGGTCGGTAGGGGAGTTCGGCTGTCAGGTCGGGAAAGTCGGTGCTGCCGGCCGGAGTTCGCAGCTCGCGGTGGATCCCGTCCAGCGAGGCCGAGGTGAGCAGCAGCACGTCCCCGGCGTGGGCCGCCACCGCGTGCACGCCCGCGCCCGCGGTGAGCTTCTCCAGCGCGCCGGTGTCCGGGTCGAGCAGGAAGACGTGCTGGTCGGCCGGGTCGCCGTCGCCCGCCTCGATCAGCAGCCGGCCGTCGCGCCAGGGGCCGACCACCCGGCGCACCTGCAGGCGCTCGTCGGTGAGGATCTTGCCGTCCAGCGCGACGCCGCGGGCCGCCGGGGTGTCGGCGGAGGTCAGCACCCGGCCGTCGGCCAGTCGCAGCGGGGTGCCGGGCAGCGGGTCGACCCAGAACTCGTCCTCGGTGCGGCTCAGTTCGCGGGTCGCGCCGGTGGCCGGATCGGCGGTCAGCAGCAGCACGTTCTGCTGCAGCCGGTCCGCGACGGTCAGCAGGATCTCGCCGCCGCCCTCCCAGCCGGCCGCCATCAGGTACGGGAACCCGGCGGTGTCCCAGCGCAGTCGGGTCGCCGTGCCGCCCGGGCGCAGCACCCACAGCTGGACGTCCGCGTTCGGGCCGCCGGCCTGCGGGTAGGCGAAGGACTCCGGGGCCAGCTCCGGGTGCGCCGGGTCGGCGAAGTGCCGCAGCGGGAGGGCGGACTCGTCCACCCGGGCGGCCAGCAGGGCGGTGCCGTCCGGCGCCCACCAGTGGCCGCGCAGCCGGCCCAGCTCCTCCTGGGCGGCGAACTCGGCCACGCCCCACAGCGCGCCGTCCGCCGGGCTGATCCGGCCGCCCGGGGTCAGGTGCAGCGCCCCGTCGGCGACGTACGCCACCACCGAGCCGTCGGCGTTCGGGCGGGGGTCGAACGCCGGTGCCACCACCGGGAGTTCGGTGCTGGTGCCGGTGGCGGTGTCACACCGGAAGACCCGGCCGTCCAGCGCGAAGACGGCCCGCCCGAGGTCGCCGGTGGCCGCGAACGAGCCGATGCCGGGCGCCCAGAGCCGGATCCGCTCGCGCAGCCGGCGCTCCAGCGGCGGCAGCGCCGAGGCGGCGCCGGTGCGGGCCGGATCGATCGCCGCCGGGTCGGCCACCAGCCGCTCCCGGCCGGTGGCCAGGTCGTACAGCCACAGGCGCTCGACCGGGTCGGTGGCGCCGGTCGAGCGCAGGAACAGCGCGCGGTCCGCGTCGGTGGAGAGGGTGACGGCGCGGGGGGCACCGTAGCTGAAGCGGCCGGTGGCGGCGCTCAGCGCGAGGTAGGGGTCGGTGTGGGTCACCCGCCGATGGTTGCCGTGCCGGGCCCGCTTCGGCTAGAAGTATGCAGTGTGAAATGTCACACAGCATCTGGATGGTGGAGATGAAGAATCCGGGGAACCCGCGCACGGCACCGGAACGCCCGGGCGCCCATGCCGACGACGCCGACCGGCCCGCCGACGACGCCGACCGGCCCGCCGGGGGCGCCGACCGGCCCGCCCCGCTGCGCGGCAGCAGCACCCTGTTCACCCTCGACCCCGGAACCGCCCACCTCAACCACGGCTCGTACGGGGCCGTCCCCGTCCCGGTCCAGCGCTACCAGGCCAGACTGCGCGCCGAGATGGAACGCGACCCCGACGGCTTCTTCCTGACCGCCCCCGACCGGGTCGGCCGGGCCCGCGCCGAGATCGCCACCGCGCTCGGCGGCGACCCCGCCCGGCTCGCCCTGGTCACCAACGTCACCGAGGGCGTCGCCGTCGCCCTCGACTCGATCCCGCTCGGCGAACGCGACCAGGTCCTGGTCACCGACCACGGCTACGGCGTGGTCACCCGGGCCGCCGAACGCCGGGCCGCCGAGGCCGGCGCCGCGGTGCGCTGCGTGCGGATCTCCCCGCACGCCCCCGACGCGGAGGCCGTCGCCGAACGCGTGCTGGCCGCCGTCACCCCGCGCACCAGGGTCGCCGTCCTCGACCTGGTCACCTCGCCCACCGCCCGCACCGTCGCCACCCCCGCGCTGCTCGCCGCACTGCGCTCGCGCGGCGTGGTCACCGTGGTCGACGCCGCGCACGCCCCCGGCGCGCTGCCCGTCGACCTCGGCGGCGCGGCCGGCGGCGCCGACTTCTGGGTCGGCAACCTGCACAAGTGGGCCTTCGCCCCGCGCGCCGCCGCCGTCCTCGCCGTCGACCGGCCCTGGCGGCCGCGGGTGCGCCCGCTGACGTTCTCCTGGGAGCACGACCGCGGCTTCCCCCGGCGGGTCGAGTGGCGCGGCACCTTCGACTACACCCCCTGGCTGGCCGCCCCGGCCGGCTTCGCGCTGCTGAACCGGATCGGCGCCGAGCAACTGCGCGCCCACAACGCCGGGTTGGCCGCGCACGGCCAGCGGCTGCTGGTCGAACGGGCCGGGCTGCGGGCCCTGCCGGACGTCCCCGGCCTGGGCATGCGCACCGTCCGCCTCCCGTCCGGCGTCGCCGAGCGGGAGCACGCCGCGAAGGCCCTGATGGTCGCCGTCCACAAGGGCCTGAACACCCGGATCGCGGTCCGCCCCTGGCAGGGTGGCGGCATCCTGCGGATCAGCGCCCAGCTCTACAACCGCCCCGAGGAGTACCTGCGGCTGGCGGACGGACTGGCGGGGCTGATCACCCGGTAGCGGGGCCGGGTCCGCGTCCGGGGCCACGGCCGTCGTACCGGAAGCCGAAGCGAACAGCCGTGCCCGGAACGTCGAGCGGTGGGGCGACTGCCACGAGGCGTCCGACGGTGGCTATCACAGGGGCCGCGCCGGCCCGGTCGGGACCGGCGCCGCGGGCGCCCGCCTCCCGTGGGGCGGCTTCGCGGCGGGCAGCCGGTGGGCGTCCGGCCGGGGGCACCGCGGCGTGCCGCTGAACGGGTTGCCCGGGCGTGTCCCGCCGGTGCCGTCCGGGCCGCCGGTGCCAGGGTGGAGAGCCCGTGCCGCGGGCACCCCCGGACCGGCGTCCGGGCGGGGGCGCCGGGCCGGTCCGCACCGGCGGGCCGCGGAGGATGTGGAGGTGGGCCAGTGCCCCGGGTGCCGCTGCTGTCCCTGCGCGGGATCACCAAGCACTACGGCGTGGTCAGGGCCCTCGACGCGGTCGACCTCCAGGTGGAGCGCGGCCAGGTCCTCGGTCTGGTCGGCGACAGCGGGGCGGGCAAGAGCACCCTGGTCAAGGTCGTCTCCGCGACCGCCCCGGCCGACGCGGGGCGCGCCGAGTGGCAGGGCCGCCCGGTCGTCCTGCGCCGGCCCGCCGACGCCCAGCGGCTCGGCATCGCCACCGTCCACCAGGACCAGTCGCTCGTCGACCGGCTGGACACCGTGGCCAACCTGTACCTCGGCCGGGAGCTGCGCCGGTTCGGGGTGCTCCGCGAGATCGAGATGGAGAAACGTTCCTCTGCACTGCTGAAACGGCTCTCCATCAGCCTCCCCAGCGTCCGGACCCCGGTCGGGACGTTCACCATGGACCAGCGGCAGGCGGTCTCCATCGCCCGGGCCGTGCTCACCGAGCCTGACCTGATCGTCCTCGACGAGCCCGCCACCGGGCTCACCGTGGAGCAGACCGTCCGGGTGCTCGGCCTGATCCGCCGGCTGCGGGACGAGGGCCGCGCCGTGATCGTGGTCAGCCACAACCTGGACGACGTCCAGGCCGTCGCCGACCGGATCGCCGTCCTCCGCCTGGGCCGCAACAACGGCCTGTTCGAAGCCAGGTACACCAGTCAGGAACAGCTCGCCGCCGCCATCAGCGGCGGCCACCCGCTCGCCGTCACCCTCCAGCGCAGCCTGCTGCCCCGCGACCTCCCCGAGCACGAGGCCGTCGAGGCCGCCCACCGCTACCTGCCCGCGCACGCCGGGGTCGGCGGCGACTGGTACGACGTCATCCCGCTCTCCGGCGCCCGGGTCGCCCTGGTCGTCGGCGACGTGGTCGGCCACGGCCTGCACGCCGCCGCCACCATGGGCCGACTGCGCACCGCCGTGCGGAACTTCGCGATGCTCGACCTGCCGCCCGACGAACTCCTCACCCACCTCGACGAGGTCGTCGCCCAGATCGACGAGGAGGAGACGGCCGGCGGCCGCGAGGGCGCGATCATCGGCGCGACCTGCCTCTACGCGATCTACGACCCGGTCACCCGCCGCTGCCAGCTCGCCCGCGCCGGACACCTCCCGCTCGTCCTGGTCCGCCCCGACGGCACGGTCGACATCCCCGACACCCCGACCGGCCCGCCGCTCGGCCTGCGCGGACTGCCGTTCACCACCGTGGAGCTCGACATCCCCGAGGGGAGCCGGCTGGTCCTCTACACCGACGGGCTGGTGGAGTCCCGCACCGAGGACATCGACGTCGGCCTGGACCGGCTGCGCGCGGCCCTCGCCCACCCCGGGCGCACCCCCGAGCAGACCTGCCGGAACGTCCTGGACGCGATGCTCCCCACCGACTCGGGCGACGACGTGGCGCTGCTCGTCGCTCGCACCCGGGCGGTGCCCGCGGACCGGACCGCCGAGTGGAGCGTCCCGAGCGACCCCTCGGCGGTCGCCGCCGTCCGCGCCGCGGCCACCGCCCAGCTGCGCCGCTGGGGCCTGGAGGAACTGGAGACCGGCACCGAGCTGATCCTCAGCGAACTGGTCACCAACGCCATCCGCTACGGGGCCGCCCCGGTCGCCGTGCGGCTGCTGTACGGGCGGACCCTGATCTGCCAGGTCGCGGACGCCAGCAGCACCTCGCCCCGGGTCCGGCTCGCCGCCGCCACCGACGAGGGCGGGCGCGGACTGTTCCTGGTCGGGCAGATCGCCCAGCGCTGGGGCACCAGGTACACCGAGGACGGCAAGGTCATCTGGGCCGAGCAGAAGCTCCCCTGACGGGCCGCCGGGCCGAGCGGAAGCTCCCCCGACGGGCCGGCCCCGGGGCGCCGGCGGGCCGCCCCGGGGCCGGAGCCGGCCGGTCAGCGGGCGGCGCGGAGCTCCTCCAGCAGCATGCCCTGGTCGGCGAGCAGTTCGGTGAGGATCCGGCGGGCCGTCCGGAGCAGTTCGGCGACGTCCGCGCCGGCCAGGGCGTAGACGACGGTGGAACCCTCGCGGGTGGCGGTGACCAGGCCGGAGCGGCGCAGGATGGCGAGCTGCTGGGAGAGGCTGGACGGTTCGACGTCCAGCTCGGGCAGCAGGTCGCGCACCGGGGTCGGTCCGGCCTGGAGCAGTTCGAGGACCCGGATTCGCACCGGGTGGCCGAGCATCCGGAAGAACTCGGCCTTGGCCTGGTACAGCGGTACGGGCATGCTTCCTCCCCTTTTCCGGCGGCACCCGGGCCGCCGCCCCGCGCTCAGACCTCCAGCGTCGACTCGATCCGCTTCAACTGGTGCCGGGCCATCGCCAGGTTGGACCGGCTGCGGTTGAGCGCGAGGTACAGGAACAGGCCGCGCCCGCTGGACGTGGTGAGCGGCCGGATCAGGTGGTACTGGCCGGTCAGGGTGACCAGGATGTCCTCGATGCCGTCGTCGTGGAGATTGAGCATTTCCATCGCCCGCATCTTGGCACGGACCAGGTCCGTGTTGGCGGCCGCGGCGACGTTCAGGTCGATCTCGCCGCCGTCCCCGAGGGTGCCCAGCGCCATGCCGCTGCCGTAGTCCACCAGGGCGACCCCGATGGCTCCTTCGATGGTCATGGCTTCCTTGAGCGAGGTTTCGAGGTTCGCCATCGCCGTGTCTCCTGTCCTGGTCGTGATCGGTTCGGCACGACTGTAGGAACGGGATCGCACTGCGGCCGAGTGTTGATCGGAATCTTCCGCTTCTGGCTCTTCTCTGATCGGTCCGTGCCGATTCGCTGACCACATGAAGACATTTGCAACTCAGGATGTGAACAGTTCACGCGTGCACGATTCCTGCGGCCGCCGTCGGGGAACCCGGTCCGGGGCGCGGTGCCGACCGCGGTGCGGGCCGGGCGCCGACCCTCGCCTGACGTGGGCACATCATCGGAGAACTGCCGGAAAAGTCTGATGTTGATGTCACTCCAGACGGGTAATCTCAGGCTGAGATGCTCGATCACCACACCCCACGCACCCGCTGCGCCCCGTCGCCGTCCGCGGCCACGGCCCCGCAGCCGCAGGCGTCGCCGTCTGCGTTCTCGTCCGGCCACACTCACGGGAAGAACAGGTGACGCCAGTGCCTACCAGCCCCACGCCCGAGGAGCAGCTCGACCCCGCGGCCCGCGCCGCCGCCGACCGCGCGGAGGAGGAGCTCAGCCCCGCCGAGCGCTACGCCGCCTCGCGCGAGCGCGCCAAGGAGCAGGCCACCGCCCTGTACGGCTTCCGGCAGCTGTACGACTTCCCGCTCGACGACTTCCAGCTCCGCGCCTGCCGCACGCTGGAGGAGGGCAAGGGCGTCCTGGTCGCCGCCCCCACCGGCTCCGGCAAGACCATCGTCGGCGAGTTCGCGGTGCACCTGGCGCTGGCCGGCGGCCGCAAGTGCTTCTACACCACGCCGATCAAGGCGCTGTCGAACCAGAAGTACGGAGACCTGGTCAAGCGCTACGGCCAGGCCAAGGTCGGCCTGCTCACCGGCGACAACTCCGTCAACGGGGACGCGCCGGTCGTCGTGATGACCACCGAGGTCCTGCGCAACATGCTGTACGCGGGCTCCAACGCCCTCGACGGCCTCGGCTACGTGGTGATGGACGAG
Organism: Kitasatospora saccharophila; assembly: GCF_039529925.1. Classification (NCBI taxonomy): domain Bacteria; kingdom Bacillati; phylum Actinomycetota; class Actinomycetes; order Kitasatosporales; family Streptomycetaceae; genus Kitasatospora; species Kitasatospora saccharophila. The sequence goes on from NZ_BAAANS010000019.1 coordinate 70,530, forward strand.
GTGCACTACCTCGCCGACCGGTTCCGCGGCGCCGTCTGGGAGGAGGTCATCATCCACCTCCCCGAGTCGGTGACCCTGGTGTCGCTCTCCGCGACCGTCTCCAACGCCGAGGAGTTCGGCGACTGGCTGGACACCGTCCGCGGCGGCACCGAGGTGATCGTCTCCGAGCACCGCCCCGTCCCGCTCTGGCAGCACGTGATGGCCGGCAACCGGATGTACGACCTGTTCGCCAGCCCCGACCGGGACGGCCGCCCCAAGGGCAGCCTGAAGAACCCCGCCAAGGCGGTCAACCCCGAACTCGTCCGGCTCGCCCGCTCCGAGGCCGACCGCGGCCGCGACCGGTTCGCCCGCGGCCGCGGCCGCTCGATGCCCACCGGCCGCCCCGGCCGGGTCTGGACGCCGAGCCGGGTCGACGTGATCGACCGGCTCGACGCCGAGGGCCTGCTGCCCGCGATCACCTTCATCTTCAGCCGGGCCGGCTGCGAGGCCGCCGTCCAGCAGTGCCTCAACTCCGGCCTGCGGCTGAACCGGGACGCCGACCGCTTCAAGGTCCGCCAGTTCGTCGAGGAGCGCTGCCGCGACATCCCCGACGAGGACCTGCACGTCCTCGGCTACTACGAGTGGCTGGACGGCCTGGAGCGCGGCATCGCCGCCCACCACGCCGGCATGCTGCCCCGGTTCAAGGAGGTCGTCGAGGAGCTGTTCGTCCAGGGCCTGGTCAAGGCGGTCTTCGCCACCGAGACGCTCGCCCTCGGCATCAACATGCCCGCCCGCTCGGTGGTCATGGAGAAGCTGGTCAAGTGGAACGGCGAGACCCACGCCGACATCACCCCCGGCGAGTACACCCAGCTCACCGGCCGGGCCGGCCGCCGCGGCATCGACGTCGAGGGCCACGCCGTGGTCCTGTGGCAGCGCGGCCTCGACCCGGAGGCGCTGGCCGGCCTGGCCGGCACCCGCACCTACCCGCTCAAGTCCTCCTTCCGCCCCTCGTACAACATGGCCGTCAACCTGGTCGGCCAGTTCGGGCGGCACCGCTCCCGGGAACTGCTGGAGACCTCCTTCGCGCAGTTCCAGGCCGACCGCTCGGTGGTCGGCATCGCCCGCCAGGTGCAGCGCAACGAGGAGGGCCTGGAGGGCTACCGCGAGTCGATGACCTGCCACCTCGGCGACTTCGACGAGTACATGCAGCTGCGCCGCGACCTCAAGGACCGCGAGAACGCGCTCGCCCGGGAAGGCTCCAGCCAGCGCCGCAACGCCGCCGTCGAGGCGATCGAGCAGCTCAGGCCCGGCGACATCATCCACGTCCCGACCGGCAAGTTCGCCGGCCTCGCGCTCGTCCTCGACCCCGGCCTCCCGCCGGACGGCCGCAGCGGCCGCGGCGGCCACCACCGGCACCCCGACTTCCAGGACGGGCCGCGCCCCGTCGTGCTCACCGCCGAACGCCAGGTCAAGCGCCTCGCGATGATCGACTTCCCGTACCCGGTCACCGCGGTGGACCGGATGCGGATCCCCAAGTCCTTCAACCCGCGCAGCCCGCAGTCCCGCCGCGACCTCGCCTCCGCGCTGCGCACCAAGGCCGGCCACCTCGAACCCGAGCGCCACCGCAAGGGCCGCGCCGCCGCCGCCGACGACCCCGAGATCAGCCGGCTGCGCACCGCCCTGCGCCAGCACCCCTGCCACGGCTGCGACGAGCGCGAGGACCACGCCCGCTGGTCCGAGCGCTACCACCGCCTGCACCGCGACACCGAACTCCTCGAACGCCGGATGCGCTCGCGCACCCACACCATCGCCCGCACCTTCGACCGGGTCTGCGGCCTGCTCGCCGACCTCGGCTACCTCAGCGCCGACACCGTCACCGCCGACGGCAAGCGCCTCGCCCGGCTCTACGGCGAACTCGACCTGCTCGCCTCCGAGTGCATCCGCGAGGGCGTCTGGGACGGCCTGGCCGCCGCCGAACTCGCCGCCTGCGCCTCCGCGCTGGTCTACGAGGCCCGCCAGTCCGACGACGCGACCGCCCCGCGCGTCCCCGAGGGCGGCGCCAAGGACGCGCTCGGCAAGATGGTCCGGATCTGGAGCCGGCTCGACGACCTGGAGGAGCAGCACAAGATCTCCACCGCCGAGGGCGTCGGCCAGCGCGAACCCGACCTCGGCTTCGCCTGGACGGCCTACCGCTGGGCGCTCGGCCACGACCTCGACGCCGTGCTGCGCGACGCCGACATGCCGGCCGGCGACTTCGTCCGCTGGACCAAGCAGCTGATCGACGTCCTCGGCCAGATCCAGGACGCGGCGGGCGACAACGCCGACCTGCGCAAGACCGCCCGCAAGGCGGTCGACGGCATGCGGCGCGGCATCATCGCGTACTCGTCGGTCGGGTAGCCGTTCCGGCCGCTTCCGGTCGATTCTGGTCGATTCTGGTCCGTTGCGGCGAAGGGCCCGACCACCCGTGCGGTGGTCGGGCCCTTCGCCGTTGCCGTCGCTCCCGGGAGGGGCGGCCGGGTCAGGCCGCGAGCAGGTGCTGCAGCAGGTCGCGGTAGGCGCGCAGGGACAGCCGCAGGTCCTCGGTGCGGGAGGGGGCGTCGGCGGGGGACCGGTCGCCGTCGGTCCGCCAGGCGTCGCGCAGCGAGGCACGGCGCTCCTGCAGGCGGCCGGTCAGTTCGCGGACCGTCTCGTCCAGGGCCTCGTCCGCCTCCCGTACGGCCTGGTCCGGGTCGTCGACGAAGCTGCCCACCGCGTGGTCGAGCCGGCCGGTCAGCCGGGAGGTGAGCTCCGGCGGCAGGAGCGGGTCGGCGTCGCTCCCGACGGACGGGTTCCCGGCGGACGGGATCCCGGCGGTGGAGCGCGGGCGGGCGGGGACGGCGGCCTTCGACAGGTCGGCGGTGGCGGGGTCGAGGGCGGAGTCGAGGACGTCGGCCCGCTCGGAGGCCGGCGCCGGGGCGGGCACGGGCGCCGGGCGGGGGGACCCGGTCGAAGGCGCCGGGCCGAGGTCCTGTCCGGTGCCGGTGCCGTTGTTGGGGCCGGTGCCGGTGCCGTTGTTGGGGCCGGTGGTGGAGACGAAGCGGCCTCGGGCGGGGTTCGGGCCCTTGCCGGGGGCGCGGTCGGTGGTGTGGTCGGTGGCGCGGTCGTTGGTGGTCATGCTGTCCTCCTCCTCGGGGAACGGTGGGGCGGCGGGGGATTCCGGCGGGGGCTCAGGCGTGGTGCCCGTGCTGGGTCGGCACCCGCCCGGCGGACGGCGTTCCGGCCCCGGCCGTCCGGCCGGCGGGGACGCGCTCCGGCTCGCCGCCGCCGACCAGCGCGGTGAACAGCTCCCGGGCCCGGACCAGGGCCGCGCGCTGCTCCTCGGTCGCCGAGGAGCCTCCGGCGCCGTCCGGCCGGGAGAGCGCGCGCAGCGTCCGGTAGGACTCGACGTGCTCGCCGTGGTCGACCGAGATGGTGTCGATCTGCGCGTCCACGTCGGAGTCCGGGTAGCCGCGGTCCCGGGCCACCCGGGCCAGCAGCGCCTCCGCGTTGGCCAGCGCCTGCCGGGGATCGTCCACGAAGCGCGCCTTCACCTGCGCCCACTGCTCCTCGGCCCGCGCACGCTCGGCCGCGCTCAGCGGGGTCAGGGTCAACTCCCGGTGCCGCTCCACCCGCTCGGCGAGCTCGCGCTCGGCCGCGGCGGTGTCACCGCCGTGCCGGGCGACGGTGCGCTCGTACTCGGGCCCGAACCGGCGGCTCAGGCTGGGGTGCTGCTGCTGGTGGCGGTGGAAGGCGAACGCGCCGAGCGCCGCCACCACCAGGACGATCACGACGACCGCCACGATCAGACCGCTGGACATGCTCTGCCTCCTGACACGAGGGGCGCCCGCCCGGGGCCGCCCCCGGTTCGGTTCGCTCCCGGCATCGGGTGACCCGTCCGCGGATCGGCAAACACGGCAGCTTCCTGACGGTCCGTCAGACGGGGTTCCGGCGGTGTCGGCGGCTCGGGTTCCTCCCCTCCTCCGCGCCCGCCCGCAGGGCGTTCTCAGCTGCCGGGCACCGGGCCGGTGGAGTCGCGGACGATGAGTTCGGTGGCGAGTTCGACGTGCAGGGCTTCGACGGCGGTGCCCTCCAGGAGGCGGAGGAGGAGGCTGACGGCCAGGCCGCCCAGTTCTTCGAGGGGTTGGCGGACGGTGGTGAGGGCGGGGACGGAGGTGCGGCTGAGGTACTCGTCGTCGAAGCCGACGACGGAGAGGTCCAGGGGGACGCGCAGGCCGCGGACGTGGGCGGCGCGGAGGGCGCCGATGGCGGCCTTGTCGTTGAAGGCGACCAGGGCGGTGGGGCGGTCGGGGAGGTCGAGGAGGCGGCCGGCGGCGGTGTGGCCCCAGTCGCTGGTGGGTTCGATGCTGGTGACGAGTTCCGGCGGGATCAGGACGCCGGCCTCGGCGAGGGCCGCGGTGTGGCCGGCGAAGCGGGAGGCGGAGGCGAGCCAGTCCTCCGGGCCGTTGATGAAGCCGATCCGGCGGTGGCCGAGGGCGACCAGGTGGGCGGTGAGGTTGCGGGCGCCGGTGAAGTGGGAGGCGGAGACGGCGGCGATGTCGCGGGGGACGGGGGTGCGCGGGTCGATGACGACGAACGGGAAGTCCTGGCGGCGCAGTTGCTCCAGTTCGGCGCCGTCCTCGACCGGGAGGACGAGCAGCGCCCCGGCGAGGTCGCGGCGGCGGGGGAGCCCGGCGAGGGCCCCGTTGTGCTGGGCGGAGCTGCCCGCGCTGAGGATCAGTTCCCGGCCGTGCCGGTCGAGCGCCTCGGCGACGGCGGTGACGATGGTGCCGAAGTAGTCGGTGAGCAGGTAGGGGCAGCGGACGAAGACGGCGCCGGGCCGGGCGGTCCGCTTGGCGGCGGCGGGGTGGGGGCCGGGGGCGCCGAGGCGTTCCATCGCGTCGCGGACGGCGGCCTCGGTCCGTTCGGAGACGGTGGCCTGACCGGTGAGGACGCGGGAGACGGTGGCGGGGGAGACCCCGGCGGCGGCGGCGATCTCCCGGACGGTGACCCGCGTCGACTTCGGTCTACCCATGTGTTTCACCGTTTCGTTTCATGTAAGCGATCATACAACTCTCAATTCGCAAGGGGTGCAGGAATCTTGACAGGGGGAAAGTCGGTGCCGTTTCCTGAACGCACGCAAAGATGTCAGAAACGTTTCATTTTGTTTCATGAAGGCAAGGCGAGAGGAACCCGATGTACCGACGCGTGCTCGGCACCGCCACGGCCGCCGCCGTGGCCCTGGGCCTGATGGGAGCCGCCCCCGCGCCCTCGCACCGGACCGCCGAGGTCCAGGTCTGGGTCACCACCCCCGACGGCGCCGAACTGCTGCACCAGCGCCCCTCGGTGACGTTCCACCGGGGCGCCTCCGCCCGCGCCACCATCACCGTCGACCCGACCCAGACCTTCCAGCGGATGGACGGCTTCGGCGCCTCGGTCACCGACTCCGCCGCCGCCGTGCTGAGCTCGCTGCCCCCGGCCGACCGGGACGCCGCGCTGCGCCGCCTCTTCGACCCCGCCGACGGGATCGGCATCAGCATGCTGCGCCAGCCGATCGGCTCCTCCGACTTCACGGCCGCCGCCGCGCACTACACCTACGACGACGTCCCCGCCGGGCAGAGCGACTTCGCGCTGGCGCACTTCTCGATCGCCCACGACGAACGGCAGATCCTCCCGCTGCTGCGCCGGGCCCGGCAACTCGACCCGGAGCTGACCGTGGTGGCGACGCCGTGGAGCCCGCCGGCCTGGATGAAGACCGGCGACTCACTGCTGGAGGGCAAGCTCAAGGACGACCCGGCGGTCTACGACGCCTACGCCCGCTACCTGGTGAAGTTCGTGCAGGCGTACGCGGCGGCGGGCGTCCCGGTGGACTACCTGACCGTCCAGAACGAGCCGCAGAACCGCAAGCCCAACGCGTACCCGGGCACCGACCTGACCGCCGAGCAGGAGGAGAAGGTGATCGAGGCGCTCGGGCCGTTGCTGAAGAAGGCCAGCCCGCGCACGAAGATCCTCGGGTACGACCACAACTGGGCCACCCACCCCGACGACGTCCGCAACACGCCGCCCGGCGAGGACCCGGAGACCGACTACCCCTACCGGCTGCTGGACGGCGACGCCGCCGAGTGGCTGGCCGGGACGGCCTACCACTGCTACGCGGGCGACCCGTCCGCGCAGAGCGCGCTGCACGACGCGCACCCGGACAAGGGCATCTGGTTCACCGAGTGCTCCGGCTCGCACGGCCCCGACGACACCCCCGCGCAGACCTTCCGGTCCACGCTCACCTGGCACGCCCGCAACCTGACCGTCGGCGCGACCCGCAACTGGGCCAAGTCCGTGCTCAATTGGAACATCGCACTGGACGAGCACGACGGCCCGCACAACGGCGGCTGCGGCACCTGCACCGCGCTGCTGACCGTGCACGACGACCACGGCGTGACCACCGGCGCCGAGTACTACACCATCGGCCACCTGTCGAAGTTCGTCCGCCCCGGCGCCGTCCGGATCGCCAGCACCAGCTTCGGAACGCCGGGCTGGAACGGGCAGGTGACCGACGTCGCGTTCACCGACCCGGACGGGTCGACCGTGCTGGTGGTGCACAACGAGAACGACGCGCCGCGCGACTTCGCCGTCGCGGTCGGCGGGCAGAGCTTCGAGTACACCCTGCCCGGCGGCGCGCTCGCCACCTTCCGCTGGCCGAAGTCCGGTGCGCCGAAGCCGGACCGGCGCGAGGTGCCGCTCACCGGCGCCACCGCCACCGCCCAGCCGGCCGCCGCCGACGCCCGGCTGGCGATCGACGCGGACGCCTCCACCCGGTGGAGCACCGGCCAGGCCCAGGCCCCCGGCCAGTACCTGCGGATCGACCTCGGACGGCGCACCGCCTTCGACCGGATCGCCCTCGACAGCGGCGACAACACCGGTGACTACGCCCGGGGTTGGCGGATCGAGGCGAGCGAGGACGGCGCCCGCTGGCGCCCCCTCGCCACCGGCGCCGGCACCGGCCAGCTGACCACCGTCGACCTGCCGCGCGACACCCGGGCCCGCTACCTGCGGATCACCGGCACGGCCGCCGCGCCCGGCTGGTGGAGCCTCGCGGACGTCCGGCTCTACCGCTGACCCCCACCGGCCCGCGCAGCACCCGACGCCCCGCGAGCCCCACCCCGCACCGCACCACCTCGCACCGCTCCACCCCGTAGTGCCAACACCCCCACCCCCCCACGAGGAGCAGTCCCATGCACGGACCGCACCGTCCCGTCCGCCTCGCCGTGGCCCTCGCGCTGGCCGCCGCCGGCCTGGCCACCGCCGGCGGAACGGCCGCCCAGGCGGCCGACACCACCGCCCAGGTCTGGATCACCACCGCCGACGGCAACAGCCGGCTGGCGCAGGCCGCTTCCGTCCCGTTCTCCGCCACCGCCCCGCAGGCGCAGGACATCGCGGTGAACGCGGCCGACGTCCAGCAGCCGCTGGTCGGCTTCGGCGCCGCGTTCACCGAGTCCTCCGCCCACCTGGTGGCCGGGCTGTCCGCGACCACCCGGGCCAACCTGATGAACGACCTGTTCTCCACCGCGGGCGGCGGCATCGGCCTCAACTACCTGCGCCAGCCGCTCGGCGCCTCCGACTTCGTCTCCCACCTGCCGTTCTACTCGTACGAGGACACCAGGGGCTCGTTCTCGATCGCCCGCGACCAGCAGGAGATCCTGCCCGCGATCAACCAGGCCCGCGCCGTCAACCCGAACATCCGGATCATGGGCACCCCGTGGTCGCCGCCCGCCTGGATGAAGACCTCCAACTCGCTGAACGGCGGCAGCCTGAAGCCGGAGAACTACGGGGACTTCGCCGACTACCTGGTCAAGGCGATCCAGGCGTACGGTGCGGCGGGCGCCCCGATCAGCGACCTGACGGTGGCCAACGAGCCCAAGTTCCAGACCACTTACCCCTCGACCGGGATGACGTCCGCCCAACAGGCCGACTTCATCAAGGTGTTGGACGGCAAGCTGACCGCAGCGGGCCTGTCCACCGACCTCTACGCGTACGACCACAACTGGGACGACACCTCGTTCCCGCTGGGCGTGCTCTCCCAGGACGCCTCGGTGGCCCGGCTCAAGGGCGCCGCGTTCCACTGCTACGGCGGCCAGCCCGAGGCCGAGCAGCAGGTCGCGAACACCGGGAAGGCGGTGTTCTTCACCGAGTGCACCGGTACCGACTCGGCCACCCCGGCGCAGACCTTCAGCAACACGCTGAAGTGGCAGACCGAGAACCTGATCATCCGCAACCTGCGCAGCGGCGGCCGCACCGCCGTGCTGTGGAACGTCGCGCTGGACGCCAACGGCGGCCCGCAGTACGGCAACTGCTCCACCACCTGCAACGGCGTGCTGGAGGTCGCGGGCGGCACGTACAGCAAGAACGCCGAGTACTACGTGCTCGGCCACGTCTCCAAGTTCGTCCGGCCGGGCGCCCACCGGATCGGCTCCACCAGCCAGGGCAGCGGCGGCCTGCAGGACGTCGCCTTCCTGAACCCGGACGGCTCGCGCGGCGCGGTGGTGCTCAACGCCACCGGCGGCTCGCAGCACTTCTCGATCAGCGACGGCGGACGCTCGCTGGTCTACGACCTCCCGGCCGGCGCGGTCGCCACCTTCACCTGGCCCGGCACGCCCACCGGCGGCGGCACGGGGGGCACGGGCGGGAGCATCGACACCGCGGCCTGGTACGCCCTGGCCAACGCCAACTCCGGCAAGTGCGTGGACGCCACCGGCTGGGGCACCGCCAACGGCACCGCCGTCCAGCAGTGGGCCTGCGGCACCGGCGCCAACCAGCAGTGGCAGTTCACCCCCACCGACAGCGGCTACTACCGGGTCACCAACCGCAACGCCGCCGCGGCCGCCCAGGTGCTCGACGTGACCGGGGCCGCCACCGCCGACGGGGCCAAGCTCCAGACCTGGCAGTGGTCCTCGGGCGCCAACCAGCAGTTCAAGCCGGTCCAGCAGGCCAACGGCAGCTGGACCCTGGTCAACCGGAACAGCGGCAAGTGCCTGGACGTCACCGACGTCTCCACCGCGGACGGCGCCCGCCTCCAGCAGTGGACCTGCACCGGCGGCTCCGCGCAGTCCTTCCGGCTGACCGCGCAGTGAGCCCGACCCCCTGACGGGGGCGGCCGGTTGGTGGACCGGACCGCCCCACGGGGTGCCCGCCGCGGACGACGCCTGAGCGCCGCGGCGGGCACCCCACCCTTTCCCCCACCGCGTCGGCCGGCCGATGCTCCAGCCGGAGGCGTCGGGAGGAACCGGTGCGTCCAGGCGCCAGCCGTTGGCGAAGCGCACCCGCAGGCCGCCCGCATCGGACGCGTGGACCTCGGCGATCACCTGATCGAGCAGGTGCGGCAGCCGGGCGAGGTCGGTCCGGGTGGAGACGTCGACGGGCACGGTCCCGTGGTCCGTGGTCAGCTCGGCGGGGCCGTGCACCTCGATCCGGTGCGAACCGGCGCGGAGTCGCAGGCCGTTGCCGATGACCAGTTCCACGATGCCGGTCCCGCGCATCGAGCGGATGTTCCAGCCGTCTTCCGTGCGGCGACACCGGGCGGGACTCCGCCGAGTCGACGTGTTCCGTTCAAGCCCCGCTTACCTCACCATGGGACCGTGCCGGTGCGCCTACGCGCGTAGCGCAGCACGTCTGTGCCGCTCCCCTCCCACGGTACGAGGAGATTGACAGATGATCAGGGCTTCGAAGGCCGTCCGCCCGGCCGCCCTCGCCGCGGCCGGCCTGGTGCTCGCCGCCACGGCCGCGACCGTCCAGCCGCACCCCGCCTCGGCGGCCACCACCGCCGGCACCGCCACCACCGTGACCGCGCCCAAGCGGGTGCTGTTCGACAACAGCAAGGGCGAGACCGCCGGGAACGCCGACTGGATCATCTCCACCAGCCAGCCCGACCCGCTGGTCCAGAACGCCAACCCCGCCGGCGAGACCTCCTGGACCGGCGCCGTCTCCGCCTGGGGCGTCGCCCTGCAGAAGACCGGCAACTACAGCCTCAAGACCCTCCCGGCCGGCAACACCATCACCTACGGCACCGGCGGCGCGCTCGACCTCGCCAACTTCGACGAGTTCGTGCTCCCCGAGCCCAACGTCAAGCTCAGCGACGCCGAGAAGACCGCCGTGATGAAGTTCGTCCAGAACGGCGGCGGCCTGTTCCTGATCTCCGACCACACCCAGAGCGACCGCAACAACGACGGCTGGGACTCCCCGGCGATCATCAACGACCTGCTCACCACCAACAGCGTCGACAACACCGACCCGTTCGGCTTCTCCGTCGACCTGCTGAACATCACCACCGACAACCCGCGCGCGATCACCGACACCACCGACCCGGTGCTGAACGGCTCCTTCGGCAAGGTCACCGGCTCGATCATCCGCAACGGCACCACCTTCACCCTCAAGCCCGCCGACAACCCCGCCGTCAAGGGCCTGCTCTACCGCACCGGCTACAGCGGCAACACCGGCGCCGCCTTCGTCACCTCCACCTTCGGCAGCGGCCGGGTCGCCATCTGGGGCGACTCCTCCCCGATCGACGACGGCACCGGCCAGTCCGGCAACACCCTCTACAACGGCTGGAACGACCCGGCCGGCACCGACGCCGCCCTCGCCCTGAACGCCACCGCCTGGCTCGCCCAGAGCAGCGGCACCGGCACCGGCGGCGGCACCGGTGGTGGCACGGGCGGCGGCACCGGCTGCACCGCCGCCCAGCTGATCACCAACCCCGGCTTCGAGACCGGCTCCACCTCCGGCTGGACCGAGACCAACAGCAACGGCACCAGCACCATCAACTCCAGCAGCAGCGAGCCCGCCCACAGCGGCAGCTACGACGCCTGGCTCGACGGCTACGGCGCCACCACCACCGACACCCTCGCCCAGACCGTCACCCTCCCGGCCGGCTGCGCCGCCTACACGCTGAGCTTCTGGCTGCACATCGACAGCGCCGCCTCCACCACCAGCGCCTTCGACACCCTCACCGTCACCGCCAACGGCACCACCCTCGCCGGCTACAACAACACCAACGCCGCCGCCGGCTACCAGCAGCGCACCTTCAACCTGGCCGGCTACGCGGGCCAGAGCGTCACGCTGAAGTTCACCGGCACCGAGGACTACACCAAGCAGACCTCCTTCGTCCTCGACGACGTCAACGTCAACGTCTCCTGACTCCGCACCGGCCCCGCGCCGGACCCGCACCGGACCCGCCGCGGGGGCCGCCCCTCGGGCGTCCGCCGCGGAAACCCGTTCCCCCGACCGCCGGGTCGGGGGCATGATGACCGGATGAACCGCACCGACCAGCAGCTTTCCCGCCAACGCTTCCACGTCATCGTGCTGTCGAACTTCGCCCGGGGCTTCGACAAGTACGCGCTCAGCTACGGCAAGGCGGGCATCCCGGAGAGCACCTTCCCGGACCGGTTCCACCTGCTGACCCGCGCGGAACTGGGCATCGGCACCGCCAAGGCCGGCCGGCTGCTGGAACGGCTGGCGATACCGGGCGACCGGCTGCTGGTGCTGGAGACCGACGTCGACCCCGCCGAGCTGCGCCCCAACGAGGGCACCGGCCTCGGCGCGGAACTGCGCGAGGACCGGATCCGGCTGACCGCCGTCCACGAACTCGACCCGGCCGCACCGGACGGGACGCGGCCCGCCCTGCGCCCCACCACCGTCGAGGACGCGATGGCCGCCTCGCTGAGCCTGCACCCGCGGCTCGGCGACTACGCCGACCTGCGGCCGCGCTCGGTCTCCGTCCTGCCGGTCGCCGCCGCCTGCCAGGCCAAGTGCGCGTTCTGCTTCTCCGCCGCCTCCATCTCCAGCGACCAGCCGCCCGCCCGCGTCCCCTGGGAGACGGTCGGCGCCTGGCTGGAACGCGGCCGCGCCGCGGGCGCCGAACGGGCGGTGATCACCGGCGGCGGCGAACCCACCCTGCTCCCGTTCGACCAGCAGGTGCGACTGGTCGCCGCCTGCGCCGCCGCCTTCCCCAAGACCGTCCTGATCAGCAACGCCCACAACCTGGCCAAGCTCGCCCCCGCCGAGCGCGCCGACCGGCTGGCCGACCTCGCCGCCGCCGGCCTGAGCGTCCTCGCCGTCTCCCGGCACCACCAGGACGACGAGGTCAGCGAACGGCTGATGGCCCTGCGCACCCCCGTCGGCGAGGTCGTCGACACCTGGCGCGCGGGACGCGAACGCTGGCCCGGACTGCGGCTGCGACTGATCTGCGTCCTCCAGCACGGCGGCGTCGCCGACGAGGTGGGCGTCGCCGACTACCTCTCCTGGGCCGCCGCGCACGGCGTCGGGGAAGTCTGCTTCAAGGAGCTGTACGTCTCCACCAGCACCGAATCGCTCTACCACGACCACGCCGCCAACCGCTGGAGCCGCGACCACCAGGTCCCGCTCGCCGTCGTCACCCGCTTCGCCGAGCGGCACGGCTTCACCCGGACCGACAGCCTGCCCTGGGGCGCCCCCGTCTTCGCCGGCGAATGGGACGGCCACCCGATCCGGATCGCCGCCTACACCGAGCCCAGCCTGCTCTGGGAACGCACCCACGGCCTCGTCCGCAGCTGGAACGTGCTCGCCGACGGCCGCTGCTACGCCTCGCTGGAGGACCGGGCCAGCGAGATCACCGGCGCGAGCGGCGGCGGGGTCACCGGCGCGAGCGGCGGCATGGCCGGTGCCGTGACCGGTGGCGTGGCCGGCAGCGTGATCACCATCGGAACCAGCATCGGGACCGCCGGCGGGACCGGCGCGGAAGGCGTGACGGCGTGAACCACCAGGAGCACCAGGCGTTCCGGCAGCAGCGGCTGCAAGCCGACCCGTCGCTGTTGGACGCCGCCGAGACCAACCTGTACCGGGCGCTCGCCCCGCTGCGCCCCGAACCGGCGGATCCGGCGGACGGAGCGGACCCGGCGGACGGGACGGACGGGGGCACCGTCCGCACGGTGTACCGCTGCGACCTGGCCCGCACCTGGCTGCGCCGCTACGGCCTGCCCGAGCAGTGGTCGCGCCGCGCCCTGGTCAGCCGCGGCGTCCGGCACGGCCTCGACCTGGTCTTCCGGCACCTGGACGCGGTCGGGGCCCGGCTCTGGCTGCCCGCCGACGTCTACCCGGTCTACTTCGAGCTGGCCCGCGCCGCCGGGCTGGCTCCCGACAGCTACCCGACGCTGCCCGCCCCCGTCCTGCCGCAGGCCCCGCCGGACGGCGAGCGCCCCGAGTACCTGCTGCTGGCCAACCCCAGCAAGCCGCTCGGCCGGTACCTCACCGAGCCCGAGTGCACCGGACTGGCCGACTGGCTGCGCGGTTCCCCGCACCGCCGCCTGCTGATCGACACCGTCTACGACCTGGACACCCCGTTCGCCCCCGGCACCCGGCGGCTGCTGGACACCGGCCGCGCCGTCCTGCTGCACTCGGTCACCAAGGGCTGGCTGCACCCCCGCACCTTCGGCATCGTCCTGCTCGGCCCGGACGACACCGCGATCGCCGAGGCGTTCCGCGGCGACCCGCCCAGCCAGGCCCGACTCCGGCTGGCCGAGAGCCTGTTGACCGAGCACGCGGACACCCCGCGGCAGGTCGCCGCCGCCCTGGCCGCCCGCGCCGAACGGCTGCTGGGGCGGCTCCCGGCCGACGTCCGGGCCGGGATCCCCGAGGCGGCCCGCACCAGCCCGGGCAACTACTTCTTCCCGGTGGACACCCCCGCCGGGATCCTGCTGGCCGAGCACGGCCTGCTCGCGATCCCGGCCACCGTCTTCGGCGACACCCCCTGGACCGGCTCCGTCCTGACCAGCCTCGCCGACCCCTTCGCCCCCGCCCCCGATCCCGATCCTTCCCCCGCCGCCACCGCCATCACCGCCCCCGCTCCGGAGAACGCCCGATGAAACCGCTGCAGGACCTCGCCGTGTACGACGACGCGGAGTTCTACGACCACGAGTTCGCCACCCGCGGCCACGACGTCCCGTTCTTCCTCGACCGGGCCGTCCGGGCCGACGGCCCGGTGCTGGAGGTCGCCTGCGGCACCGGGCGGATCACCCTGCCGATCGCCCGCGCGGGCGTCGACGTCACCGGCCTCGACGTGATGCCCAGCATGCTCGCGCTGGCCCGCCGCCGCTCCGCCGCAGAGGGCCTGCCCGTCGAGTGGCTCGAACAGGACTGCCGCGCCATCCGCACCGACCGCCGCTACGCCCTGGTCTTCTCCGCCACCAACGCGATGCAGCACCTGCACGACCTGGACTCCGTGCTCGCCTTCCTCACCTCCGCGCGCGAGGTGCTGCGCCCCGGCGGCACGCTGGTCCTGGACGTGTTCAACCCCGCCCCGGCCAAGCTCACCCGGCTCCCCGACGCGCCCTACCACCACAAGTCGGTCACCGACCTGGACGGCACCCGGCTCGACGTCCGGGCGGCCACCCGCTACGACGCGGCCACCCAGGTGCTGCACTTCACCCTCGACTACCTGCGCGAGGGCGAGAGCGTCCGCACCAAGAAGGTCAGCATGCGCTGCTTCTTCCCCGAGGAACTGCTCGCCCTGTGCCGGCTGGCCGGCCTGGACGTCGTGCACCGCCAGGGGGACTACGACGGCTCCCCGTTCACCGGCGCCTCGCCCAAGCAGATCCTGACCTGCCGGGCGAGCACCGGCAACGGGCCGCGCTGACACGGGACTTCACCGGCCCGGGGCTTCACCGGCGCGGGAGCCGGGCCCCGGCCGGGAGCACCGTGTACGGCAGCGGGTCGAAGCCGTTGAAGCCCTGCGTCAGGTAGCTGACCGCGTAGGCGCCGCTGGACAGGATCCACACCGGGTCGCCGGAGGCCACCGCCCGGGGCACCGGCACCCGGCCGGTCGCGTACCCGTGCGGGAACGCGTCGTCGCTGTCGCAGGTCGGGCCCGCGACCACGGCCGGGACGCACTCCGGGGCCGGGTGGGTCGGGAAGACCAGCCGGTACTGCAACTGGTCCATCTCGTACAGCCCGTTGTACTTGCCGCAGCCCAGGTAGAGCCAGTGCTCCCGCTCGCCGTCCGGCTGCTGGCGGTCCGTCAGCCGGTAGACCCGGGTGCGGATCGCGCCCTGGTCGGCGACCAGGTGGCGGCCGGGTTCCAGCACGAAGTCGAGGTCGCCGCCGTGCAGTCGGCGCAGCCCGTCGAGGCCCTGCCGGACGGTCCGGAAGATCTCGGCGAGCGGCGGTTCCAGGGCGGTGCCGTGCCGGTCCACGTACCCCAGGGCGGGCAGGCCGCCGCCGAGGTTGACGTGGTCGGGCCTGATCCCGCGCCGCCGGAGCTCCACCAGCACCTCGCCGATCAGCTCGAAGGCCGCCGTCCACGCCTTGGCGGTCAGCTGCTGCGAGCCGACGTGCACCGAGAGCCCGGCCGGGGTCAGCCCGGCCGCCCGGGCAGCCGTCAGCACCTCGACGGCGTCCGCCGGGGAGCAGCCGAACTTGCGGCTCAGGCCCCAGAGCGCGCCCTCGCCGCTGGTCGCGATCCGGCAGAACACCCGGGCGCCCGGGGCGTGTTCGGCGATCGCGGCGACGTCCGGGAGGCTGTCGGTGGCGAAGTCCCGGACGCCCAGGCGGTACGCCTCGGCGATGCCCTGGTCAGACTTGACGGTGTTGCCGAAGTGCACCCGGTCGACCGGCACGCCGGTGCGGAGCGCCTGGACGATCTCGTTCGGGCTGGCGGCGTCGAAGCCGGCGCCGAGCGCGGCCAAGCCGGCCAGCACCTCGTCCACCGGGCACGCCTTCAGCGCGAACCGGACGTCGACGCCCGGGAGTTCGTCCAGCAGCGCGGTGTAGGCGCGGGCGATGCCGGCCAGGTCGTAGAAGATCCGGTCGTCGGTGGCCCCGGCCAGCGCGGAGCGCAGCGCGGGGCTGAGGGCGCCGGGGGAGCGGGTGTCGTCGGCGCGGGAGCCGGGTTCGGCGGTCAGGTTCACCGGTGCCGGTCCTCGCGGTGCGGGGTCACCGTGGTCGGGTGCTTCACCACTTCCCGTACGGCGTCGCGCAGTTGGTCGCGGTGCGGTTGCAGGGCGCGGTCCAGCGCGGGGGCGAACGGCAGCACGGTGCCGTCCGGCCGGGTGATCCGCCGGGGCGGGGCGACCAGGCGCATGCCCTCGGCGGCGGTGGCCAGCACCTCGGCGCCGATGCCGCAGCTGCGGTTGGAGTCGTCGATGACGACCAGCCGCCCGGTGCGTTCCAGCGAGGCGGCCAGCGCCGTCCAGTCGAAGGGGTACAGGGTGCGCGGGTCGAACACCTCGACGGAGACCTCGGGGGCGAGTTCCGCCGCGACGGCCAGCGCGTCGTGCACCAGGTGGCCGACGGCGACCACGGTGACGTCGGTGCCGGCGCGGTGGATCCGGGCCTCGCCGAGCGGGACCGGCGCCAGCTCCCAGGTGACGGTCTCCCGCACCGGCAGCGCGGCCGCCGGGGCGAACACCACCACCGGGTCCGGGTCGGCGATCGCCGAGCGCAGCAGCCCGTAGGCGTCGGTGGGCGTGGCCGGGACGACGGTCTTCACCCCGGCGTGCGCGAACAGGCCGTAGGGGTGGTCGGAGTGCTGTCCGGCCCAGCCGTCCCGGGAGCCGGAGCCCGGCACCAGGCAGGTCAGCGGGACGCCGGCCTGGCCGCCGGTCATCAGCGAGAACTTGTGTGCCTGGTTGACGAGTTGCTCGAAGACCAGGAACAGCAGCGAGGGGATCTGGAACTCGATCACCGGCCGCCGCCCGGTCAGCGCGGCGCCGATCGCCATCGAGGTGAACGCCTGCTCGGAGAGCGGGGTGTCGACGATCCGGCCGGGACCGAAGCGGTCGAGCAGGTTGAGGGTGGGGCCGGCCAGGCCGGCGCCGATGTCCTCGCCGAACACGCAGACCGCCGGGTCCGCGGCGAGGGCGTCGGCGAGCGCCCGGTTGAGCGCCTTGGTGTAGGAGAGCCTCATCCGCCGTACCCCGCCCTCGGACGCAGCCCGTCGGCGTACAGGTGGTCCAACGCCCTTTCCGGTGCCGGGTGTTCGGAGGCGAGGGCGAACTCCCTTGCGGCGTCCAGCTGTTCCTGCACCGAGGCGTCCAACTGCCCGGCCAGGCCGGGCGGCAGGAGGGCGGCGGCGCGCGGCAGCGGGTCGAGGGTGCGCCGGTCGGCGACCTCCTCGGGGGTGCGGTAGCGCAGTTTCATCAGCCGTTCCATGGTGTGGTGGCCCTCGAAGCGGTAGGTGTGGCACTCCAGGAAGCCGGGACCGCCGCCGTGCGCCGCCCGCTCGACGGCCTCGGCGGCCGCCGCGCGGACCGCCTCGGTGTCCATCCCGTCCACCTCGGCGGCCGGGATCCCGAAGGCGGCGGCCCGGCCGGTGGCGCTGCCCGCCACCGCGGTGGCGGCGGGCAGCGTGGTCGCGTACCCGTTGTTCTCGCAGACGAACAGCACCGGCAGCCGCCACATCGCGGCCAGGTTGAAGGACTCCAGCAGGACGCCCTGGTTGAGCGCGCCGTCGCCGAAGAAGGCGACCGCGACCCGGTCCTCGCCGGCCTGCCGGGCCGACCAGGCCGCGCCGACCGCGATCGCGCCGCCCGCGCCGACCATGCCGTTGGCGCCCAGGATGCCCAGCGAGAAGTCCGCGGCGTGCATCGAGCCGCCCCGGCCCTTGTTCAACCCGCCGGTGCGGCCCAGGAGTTCGGCCAGCAGCCGGTCCGGGGCGGCACCCCGGGCGAGCACGTGGCCGTGGCCCCGGTGGGTGGAGGTGATCCGGTCCTGCGGGCGCAGCGCCGCGCAGACGCCGACCGCCACCGCCTCCTGCCCGATGTACGGGTGGATGCCGCCGGTGATCTCCCCGGACCGCACCAGGCCGAGCGCGAGCTCCTCGAAGCCGCGGATCAGCCGCAGCATCCGGTACCGCCCGGCGGGGGAGTCCAGGTCGGCGGGGGCGTGCTGGGTCACCGGGCTCCCCGCCAGATCACCGGGCAGAACTCGGGGTCGGCGTAGTCGGGGCGGCCGTCGGCGGTGCGCCGGACCAGCACGTCGTGGTTGTAGGAGGCGGGGGAGCCGTCCGGGCGGGTGGCGGGCCGGTACTCGTTGGCGCCGTCCTGCAGGTGCAGCGAGATCGCCCGGCGCGGAACGTCGGCCAGGTTGGCGCCGCTGCCGTGGTAGGTCCGGCAGTGGTGGAAGCTGACGTGCCCCTTCGGGATGACCACCGGGACCTTGCGGACCTCGGCGCCGTTGTGGGCGGCGTTGGCGGCCAGGATCGACTCCAGTTCGGAGCGGTCGCGCTGGGCGAAGTGCCGGGTGGCGTCCTCCCGGGAGGGCAGTTCCTCCCAGCGGTTGCTGCCGTCGACCATGGTGATGGTGCCCATCTCCACCCCGCAGTCGTGGAACGGGATGAACGCGGTCAGCATCTCCTCCGAGGAGGAGGTGTGCCAGTAGTGCTTGTCGAAGTGCCACGGCACCTGGTTGGAGGGCTCCTCGGGCACCGGCGGCTTGAGGATCAGGGTCGACTGGAAGATCCGGATCTCCTCGGCCCCGGCGAGCACCGCGGCGACCGCGCCGACCAGCGGCTTGCGCAGGATCGCGGCGATCGCGTCGCTCTCGTAGTGCACGTAGTCGTTGTGCCGTTGCACCGGCCCGTGCGCGGGCTCCCAGGCGGCCAGCCGTGGCGGCCGGACGGGCAGGGTGCGGTCCCGGTGGCCCTCGTAGTAGTCGTCGGTGGCGGCCCGGAGGGTGTCGACCTCCTGGTCGGTGAACAGCTTCCCGGAGAGGTACCAGCCGTGCTCGCGGTAGCCGGCCACCTCCTCGGGGGTGGGCAGCAGGGCGGTCTCGGCCTCGGTCAGGACGAACGCGGGGGCGGTGGTCACGGGGCGTGCCTCCTCGGCGGGGTGGTCGGGGCGGTCGGGGCGGTCGGGCTGGGTCAGGCGGAGGCGGTGGCGGTGGCGCGCTGGCGCTCGACGGCCTCGTAGAGGGCCTTGATGTTGGCGGTGCCGAAGGTGCCCGCGCCCTGGCGCTCGATCACCTCCAGGAAGAAGGTCCGCCGGGGGTGGGTGGAGCGGGCGAAGATCTGGAACAGCTGGCCGCCGTGGTCCTGGTCGACCAGGACGTTCAGCTCGCGCAGCGTCTCCACCGGGATCGCGGTGCCGCCGAGCCGCTCGGCCAGGCCGTCGTAGTAGGCGCCCGGGGTGCTGAGGAACTCGACGCCGTGCGCGCTCGCGGTGCGGACCGCGGTGGCGATGTCATCGGTGCGGAAGGCCAGGTGCTGGACGCCCGCGCCGTCGTGGTCGGCCAGGAAGGTGTCGATCTGCCCGGCCCGGCGGCCGGTGTCCGGCTCGATCAGGGTGAAGGTGACGTCCCCGGAGGGGCTCTGCACCACGCTGGAGTCCATCGCCTGCTCGCCGACCGCGATGTACTCGCCGAAGATCCGGTGCATGCCGAGCGCGGCCTCGCAGAACAGCACGGCCCGCGCCAGCTCCCCGGCGGGGACGCACACCGCGACGTGGTCGAGGGCGTCCAGCAGTTCACCGCCGGCGGACTCCGGGGCGTCCGGCAGCGGGACGAAGCGCAGCGCGGTGTCGCCGAACCCGGCGATCAGCGCGCCGTCCCGGTCCAGCACCTCGGCGCCGTGCCGCTCGGCGCGCTCCAGCGCGGCCGCCGGGTCGGCGCAGCCGAGCGCCAGCACGGCCACGCCCTCGCCGTGCCGCTCGACGTAGCGGGCCACCGGGTGGTCGGTGTTCTCGCTGGAGTGCAGCCGCATCCGGATGCTGCCCTGGTGGAGGTGGACGGCCCGGACCCCGGGCTTCCACGCCGGCTGCTCGGCGTCGCGCCGGAAGCCGAAGCCGGTCTGCAGTTCGGTGGCGGTCCGCGCGGCGTCCGCGCAGTGGTACTCGACATGGGTGATCGTCTGGATCGACAACGTGACTCCCTGAAAGCGGAGTGGAGAGCGGAGTGGCCGGCCGGGGCGAACGGGCCGTCCGGTCGGCCTACTTGGCGGTGCGGGTGGGCGTCGGTCCGAAGACCAGGCTGGTGTTGTGGCCGCCGAACGCGAACGCGTTGCTGAGCGCGGCCCGCAGCCGGACCGGCCGGGCGGCGCCGCGGACGTGGTCCAGGTCGCAGGCCGGGTCGGGCTCGTCCAGGTTGAGGGTCGGCGGGAGCAGGCCGCGGGCCACCGCCAGCGCGGTCACGGCGGCCTCCACCGCCCCGGCCGCGCCCAGCAGGTGGCCGGTGGCGCCCTTGGTGGAGCTGACGGCGGGCCGGTGCGCGCCGAACACGGCGTTCAGCGCGGCCGATTCGGCGAGGTCGCCGAGCTTGGTGCCGGTGCCGTGCGCGTTGACGTAGCCGATGTCGGCGGCGGCCAGCCCGGCGTTGGCCAGGGCGGCGCGCATCGCGTCGGCGGCGCCCGAGCCGTCCGGGCGCGGCATGGTCGGGTGGTGGGCGTCGGTGCTGGAGCCCCAGCCGACCAGTTCGGCGTACCCGGCCGCGCCGCGGGCCTCGGCGTGCTCGACGCTCTCCAGCACCAGCACGGCGCTGCCGTCGCCCAGCACGAAGCCGTTGCGGCGGGCGTCGAACGGCCGGGACGCCTGCGCCGGATCGTCCCAACCCTGGGACAGCGCACGGGCGTTGGTGAAGGCCGAGACGATCGTCGGGTGCAGCGAGGCGTCCGTCCCGCCGCACACCACCACGTCCGCGTCACCGGCCCGGATCAGCCGCAGCCCCTCGGCCACCGCCTGAGCGCCGGCCGCGCAGGCCGTCACGATCGCGGTGCTGAAGCCCCGGATGCCGTGCTTGATCGCGATCCGGGCGGTCGCCATGTTGGAGAGCATCCCGGGCAGCAGGTACGGGCTGACGCCGGGACGGCCGCGCTCCTGGCGGCGGCGCGCCTGCTCCTCGTAGGTCTCCAGGCCACCGCCGCCGGTGCCCAGCACCACGGCGGTGCGCCGGGCGTCGGCGTCCCGGCCGACCACCAGCGCGGCGTCGGCCAGTGCGGCGTCCGCGGCGGCCATCGCCAGCAGCGCGAAGCGGTCCACGCAGCGGGTCTCGGTCGGCGGCAGCACCTCCCGGCCGTCGACGTGCGGGGCGATCCCGGCGGCGGGCAGCCAGCCGTGCGCCACGTGGCCCTCGGGGACGGCGGTGATGCCGCTGCGCCCGGAGGTCAGCGCCTCGAAGACCTCGCCGGGTTCGCGGCCGAGCGAGGTGACCATCCCGATGCCGGTGACGACGGCGCCCGGCCGTCCGGCCCGGGTCACCGGGCCCCCGCCGAGGTCATCGCGGCGAGGTGGCGCTCGCGCAGCAGCACCTTGCGGACCTTGCCGGTCGGGCCGAGCGGGAGGTCCTCGTCGCCGACCACCAGGACCGAGCGGACGGTGGCGGCGGTGGGCCCGTCGAGCGCCGCCAGCACCTCGGCGGTGCGGTCGGCGTCCCGGTCGGCGCCGTCCGCGAGGATCAGCAGCACGTCGGTGACCACCCGCTCGCCGTCCCGGAAGGAGACCACGGTGCAGTCCTGCACGCCGGGGACGTCGGCCAGCACCCGCTCCTCGGACATCGCGGTGTACAGCCGCCGCCCGTCGCCCAGGTCGACCGCGTCGACCAGCCGGTCGACGTGGTAGTAGTAGCCGTCCTCGTCCCGGTACATCAGGTCGCCGGTGAGGAAGCGGCCGCGCAGCCGGGTCCGGTAGGTGGTGACCGAGTCGTTCCAGTAGCCGGGCGCCAACGTCGGTGAGGCGGTGGCGAGTTCGCCGACCTCGCCCGGGCCGAGCGGCGCGCCGTCCGGGCCGACCACCTCGCAGTCCACGAAGGTGTGCGGGCGGCCCACGCAGCGGCCGTACTTCTCGGTGCCGGGGGCGTGGGTGATGTGGAAGTGCGAGTGGCCCATCTCGGTGGAGCCCAGGCCGTCGACGAACACCGAGCCCGCCAGCCGGCCGCGGCCCTCGCGGGTGACGGTCTCGCGCGAGCCCTGCGCGATCAGCCGGCGGATGTGCGCCTCGTGCGCGCAGTCGCCGGTGTTCCACCACAGGCCGACCGAGGACAGGTCGCGGGCGGCGAGGTCCTGCCGGGCCAGGTCGGCCCAGGTGGTGGCGAAGCCGAACACGCTCTGCGGCCGCCAGCCCTCGATCGCGTCCAGCACGGCCGGGCCGGTCTGCCGGGAGATCAGGTGCAGCCGGGAGTCGAAGCTGAGCGCCAGGTTGAGCGTGATCAGCGTCGCGGCGTGCGCGGCCGGCAGCGCGCTGAGCACCCGGTCGATGCCCTGCGGGCGGGGCAGCGCGGCGCGGTGCCGGATCGACGCGTACAGGCTGGCGTGCGAGTGCACCACCGCCTTGGGCATCCCGGTGGTGCCGGAGGAGTGGGTGATCGCGATCGGGTCGTCCGCGTGGTGCCGGTACGGGGCGGGCGCCGCGTCCGGGTCGGCGGAGCCGAGGTCGGCGGCGTCGGCGAGCACCGGGGCCGCCGGGTCGTGCCCGGCCAGTTCGGCCCGGTGCGCGGGGTCGGTGAGGATGCCGACGGCGCCGAGCCGGGCGATGTAGCGGGCCGCGCGCTCGCCCTCGACCCCGGGGTTGAGCAGCGCCGGGATCGCGCCGAGCCGGGCCAGCGCCAGGAAGGACAGCACCTGGTCGGCGGCGGCGGTCGCGTACACCACCACCGCGTCCCGCTCGCCGACCCCGAGGGCGTGCAGCGCGGCGGCCCGGGCCCGCACCGCGCGGTCGAGCTCGCGCAGGGTCAGTGCCTGCCCGGCCGGGCGGCCGTCCACCGGGGTGTCGAAGGACAGCAGCGGGACGTCGAGACCGAGGCCCAGGGCGATCCTGCTGGTCAGCACGTTCCCGGCGCCGACGTCCGGGTCGTTCGCCAGGAGGCTGCGGATACTGCGGATGCTCACGGTGTGGATCCCTCCCACGGACCACGGCGCTGGCCGTGCGGGTGCGGTGCGGCGTCCGGGGACGCGTACGGACGGGCGGTCGGAAAGGCGGGCGGTCGGAAAGACGCGCGGAAAGCGGGACGGTCGGAAAGCGGGACGGTCGGGAAGGCGGGCGGTCGGGAAGGCGGGGTGCGCGCGGTCAGCCGGCGGTGACCAGGACGGCGGTGGCGTGGCCGGTGCCCCCGGCCGCACCGGGCTCCCCGGCGGGCCGTTCGGTTCGCTCCGCCAACTCGGCGGTGATCACCAGGACCTGGTCGGCGTCGCCGTCGGCCAGCAGCAGGGCGGCCGACTCCAGTGCGTCCGGCGGGAGTTCACCGGGAGCGGCGGCCTCCAACGGGCTGATCGCGACGACCGGGCCGGTCAGCTGCCAGCGGGCGGCGACGTGCCCGAGGACGGCGTTCGGGTTGGACTGGAAGAACAGCAGCGGCGGCATCCGGTGCCCCGCGGCGGCGGTGTCGATGGCCAGTGCGGTGGCGCGGTCGCCCCCGGCGCTGGCCAGCAGCAGGCCGGTGCGGCGCGGCTCCCCGGATTCCCCGGATTCCCCGGGGCCGCTGGGTGCTCCGGGCGCTCCGGGTTCGCCGTAGTGGGCGGCCAGGCAGCGCTCGGCGACGGCCGCGACCAGCGGGTTGAAGATCGAGGCGGCGAAGCCGGGCAGCGGGGGCGGTGGTTCGCCGGGCGGCCAGTGCGCGGCGGCCAGGGTGCGCAGCGGGCTCACGCGGCGGCCACCAGGAGCGCGGTGTTGGCGCCGCCGAACGCCGAGTTGAGGCTCAGCGCGCAGCGCGGCCGGGTGCCCGGAAGGTCGGCCGCTCGGCCCCCCGCCGAGTTCTCCCCCCGGTCCTCCGTCCGGCCCTCCGCCGAGTCCTCCGTCCGGTCGTCCGTCCGGTCGTCCGTCCGGTCGTCCGTCCGGCCCTCCGGCAGGACGAGGTGCAGTTCGACCTCCGGGTCCGGCCCCAGCCAGCCGGCGTTGACCGGCAGTCCTCCGCCGCCCAACGCACCGATGGTGACGGCGAGTTCGAGCAGCGCGGAGGCTTCCAGGGCGTGCCCGTGGACGGACTTGCTGGAGCTCACCGGGAGGGTGGCCAGGGCCGCGCCGAACACCTCGCGCAGCGCCCGTGCCTCCGCCAGGTCGGACATCGGCGAACCGGTGCCGTTGGCGTTGACGTAGTCCACCCCGGCCGGGACGACCCCGGCCCGGGCCAGTGCGGACCGGACGGCCCGGGCCACGCCCGCGCCGTCGGGCCGCGGGCGGCAGACGTGGTGGGCGTCCCCGGAACGGCCCCAGCCGGCCAGCCGGGCCAGCGGGCGGGCGCCGCGCGCGGCGGCGGCGTCCGCCGCCTCGACCACCACGGCCACCGCGGCGTCCCCGAGCAGGGTGCCGCTGCGCCCGGCGCTGAACGGTCGCAGTGCGCCGTCGCGGGCCAGGGCCCGGCCCGCGTCGAAGGCCGCGAAGACGCCCGGCTCCACCAGGTGTCCGGCCGCGACCACCACCCGGGGGTACCGGCCGGAGCCGACCAGGACGGCGGCGTCGGCCACCGCGGTGGCGGCCGCCACGCAGGCGCCGGTGTAGACCCGGTGCACCCCGGCCAGGCCGAGCGCGGCGGCGCCCTCCGACACCCGCCGGGCCACCTCGCGGGTCTGCAGGTCGCTGTGCAGGGCGAGCAACAGCGGTGCGCCGGGCGGGAGTTCGGCCTGTCGGCCGGCGTCGGCGACGGCGCCGAGCACCGCGTCGGCGAGCGGCGGCGGGTCGGCCAGCAGGGCCGCCCGCCGGGTGCCGCGCCGACCGACGTCGAAGCGGGTCACCTCGGCGAAGCCGGTCCCGCCCCGGGTGGCGGCGGCCGCCAGCGGGGCGAGACCGGGGCCGAAGGCGCTGAGCACCCCGAGGCCGGTGAACACCGGCCGGTCGGCCGGCGGTGCGCTGGAACTCATGACCGGGCGACCCCACCGGAGACGGCGGCGGCGTCGGGGGCGGCATCGGCGTCGGCGCCGGGCGCGGCCGGGGCGGTGGCCAGGACGGCGGCGCGCAGCACCGCGACGGCGTCGTCCACCGTGCGGACGGCCGCGAACTGCTCGTCCGAGAGTTCCAGCTCGATGCCGTAGCGCTGTTCGAACTCGGCGGTCAGCCAGGTGAGTTCGAGCGAGCCGAGGGTGTCGGGCACCTGCTCCGCGGCCCGCTGCCCGAACGCCGCGAGCATCGCCACCACGGCGGCCCGGTCCGGCAGCACGGTGCTGCTCACGCGGCGGTTCCGGCGGTGGTGGTGGCGATCCGGCCGGCCACGTCGGCGGTGAACTGGTCGAGGGTCATCAGCGCGGTGGTCTCCATCTCGTCCAGGTCGAACTTGATCCCGAACTCGTCCTCGACCTGGACCGAGAGCTCGGCGAGCGCCAGCGATTCGAGGTCGAGCCCGGCCGGGCCGAGGTCGGTGTCGCCGGTGATCCCGTCGACGTCGTAGTTCATCCCGGCGAGTGCCGCGATGACGAACTCCTGGATGCGCTCCTGCATGGTGGTGCTCCTCGTGCTGGTCGGGGGTTCGGTACGGGTGTGCGGTCGGTCAGCGGTCGGCAGGCCGGCGGTCAGCGGCCGGCGGCGGCGCGCAGCGCGGCGCTGTCGCGGACGAGCTTGCCGGTGGCGGTGCGGGGCAGCGCCGGGAGGAAGGTGAGCTGCCGGGGCCGCTTGAAGGCGGCCAGCTCGCGGGCCAGCGCCGCCCGGACGGCATCGGCATCGGCGGTGGCGTCGGCATTGGCGCCAGCGGCGGCGCCCTCGGTGGCCAGGTACGCCTCGATGGCGCCGTCCGCGAAGACCACCACGGCCTCGCGGACCTCCGGCAGGGCCGCGAGGGTGTGCTCGACCTCGTTGAGGTCGACCTTGAGGCCGCCGATCGAGACCTGCGAGTCGCGCCGGCCGAGCACGGTGACCCGGCCGGTCACCGGGTCGACCCGCCCGGCGTCCCTGGTGTGCAGGCGGCCGTCCGACCAGCGGGTGGGGTCGGTGAGGCCCGGGTAGGGGGAGGCGGCCATCGCGATGTGCAGTTCGCCGCCGTCCTCGCGCAGGTCCATGCCGTGCACGGGCACCACCTCGGGGTGCCCGGTGCCGTCGAGGTCGGTGGCGATGACGCCGAGCTCGGTCATCCCGTACATGGTGCCCAGCGGCACGCCGTAGCGGGCGGTGAAGGCGGCGGGCAGCCCGGGCCGGACCAGTTCGCCGGCCACGATCATCCGGCGCAGCTGCGGCAGCGGCGGCGGGTCGGCCGCGCCGGCCAGCAGCTCGGCGTGGAACGGGACGCCGATCACGGTGGTCGGCCGGTCGTCCTCGCCGATCGCGGCCAGGACGCCCGCCGTGGTCATCCGGGCGGGCACGGTCAGTGGCACCCGGGCGTGCAGGCTGTTGAGCAGCCCGCCGACCAGGCCGAGCACGTGCACCACCGAGGAGAGCAGGACGACCCGCTCGCCGGCCTTCGGGAACGCCTCCAGCCGTGCGTAGCAGTCGAGTTCGCGCAGCAGGTCGGCGGCGGTGCGGGCGATCACCTTGGCCGGGCCGGTCGAGCCCGAGCTCAGCTGGACCAGGGCGTGGCCGGTCGCGGCCGGGCGGCCGTCCGGCCGCGCCACCGGCACCGGGTCGGTCTCGGCGAAGCCGCGCATCGCGGCCGCGGGGCCGTGCGCCGACTCCACCAGCACCTGGGGGGCCAGCCGTTCGACGGCGAGCGCCACCTCGTGGTCGGTGAGGCGGTGGTCCAGCAGGACGGCCTGGGCGCCCAGTTGCCAGCAGGCCAGCAGCGCGGCGGTGTAGCCGAGCGAGGGCGCCAGCCGCAGGGCGGCCGTGCCGCCGCGGGAGAGGCCCGCGGCGGTGAGCCGGCCGGCCTGCTCGGCGACCAGGGCGCGCAGCGCGGCGCGGTCCACGGGGGTGCCGAAGCGCAGGCACTCCTGGTCGTCCGGGCCGGCCAGCAGGAAGCGGTCCACCCAGTCGTCCGGGGCCTGGGCAGGCGGGAGGGAAGGTGCGAAAGAGCCGGTCAACGCCACTCCACGAAGGGGAGGTCGGATGGTCGTGCGGTCGCAACCGAGGGGTCGGTTCGACTTCCTGACGATGGCACAGGCGATCGAACCGAAGCAAGGTCTAGACCATTGAGCGCGCGGCCTCCTACGCTGCCGGGCCGGAGCGGGCCCGAGCGCGGCCTGCCCGGAAAGGCAACCCCGTGGGACCACTCGAACTGGCCGACTTCGAACGCGCGGCCCGGGGCCGGCTCCCCGCCGAGCTCTGGGACTTCGTCCAGGGCGGCAGCGGCGCCGAACGCACCCTCGCCGCCAACCGGGACGCGTACGCACGGCACCGGCTGCGCCCGCGCACCATGGTCGACGTCTCCGCCACCGACCAGGGCCTCACTCTGCTCGGCAGCCCGCTGAGCACCCCCGTCGGCATCGCGCCGATGGCCTACCACCGGCTGTTCCACCCCGAGGGCGAGGTCGCCACCGCCCGCGCGGCCGGACGCGCCGGGGCGCTCATGGTCGCCGGGATCTTCGCCAGCCGCACCCTGGAATCCATCGCGGAGGCCGCCACCGGCCCGCTCTGGCTCCAGCTCTACTGGCTGCGCCACCGCGACGCGCTGGCCGCCGTGGTCGAACGCGCCGAAGCCGCCGGCTACCGCGCCCTGGTGCTGACCGTGGACGCCCCCCGGATCGGCCGCCGGCTGCGCGACGCCCGCAACGGCTTCGCGATCCCCGCGCACGTCCGCGCCGTCAACCTCGACCCGGCCCTGATGGCCGCCAGCCACCGCGCGGACGAAGGGAGTTCGGGCCTCGCCGACCACGCCCGGGAGCAGTTCGACCCCACCCTGACCTGGTCCGACCTGGCCTGGCTGCGCGAACGCAGCAGCCTGCCGATCGTCCTCAAGGGCATCCTCACCGCCGAGGACGCCCGGCTCGCCGCCGAGCACGGCGTCGACGCCGTCGTGGTCTCCAACCACGGCGGCCGCCAGCTCGACGGTGCCCCGGCGTCCCTCGACGCGCTGCCCGAAGTGGCCGCCGCGGTACCGCCGAGCCTGCCCGTCCTCCTGGACGGCGGTGTCCGGACGGGCACGGATGTTGCCCTCGCGGTCGCCCTCGGCGCCCGGGCCGTCCTGATCGGCCGCCCGGTGCTGTGGGGCCTGGCCGTCGACGGCGAGCACGGCGTCGCCCGGGTCCTCGACCTGTTGAAGGCCGAACTCGACGACACCCTCGCCCTGTTGGGCCGCCCCCGACTGACAGACCTCGACCGCACGGTGGTTGACGGGTAGTCACCTCCCCGGGGCCGCCCGCGCCCCGTATCCTCGTGCGCGCCACCACGCTCCCGCGCCACCGCCGTACGCCAGGACCCGCACCGACCCGCCGCCGCCCGGCGGCCCGAACCCAGGAACGTCCCTTGCCACTGCACCCCCAGGCCGAGGCCCTGCGCCGGCAGCGCGTCGCGGCCGGCACGCCCCCGCTCTACACCCGCACCCTCGCCGAGGCCCGCGCCGCCGACCTCGCCGACATCCGGGCGGCCGCCGGGAACCCGGAACCCGTCGGCGCGGTCGAGGAGTTCACCGTCGACGGCCCCGGCGGCCCGCTGCCGCTGCGGGTCTACCGCCCGGCGGACGGCGCCGGGGCGGAGGCCGAACTCCCGGTTCTGCTCTACCTGTTCGGCGGCGGCTGGACGCTCGGCTCGCTCGACACCGGCGACGCGATCTGCCGCCGCCTCACCAACGCCGTCGGCTGCGTCACCGTCGCGGCCGGCTACCGGCTCGCCCCCGAGCACCCCTTCCCGGCCGCCGTGCACGACGTGCTCGCCGCCGCCGAGTGGGCCGCCGCGCACGCCGCCGAACTCGGCGCCGACCCGGGGCGGTTGGCCGTCGCCGGGGACAGCGCGGGCGGCAACCTGGCCGCCGCGCTCACCCTGCTGGCCCGCGAGCGCGGCGGCCCGGCGATCCGGCACCAGCTGCTGGTCTACCCGAACACCGACCACGCCGCGGACACCGCGTCCGTCCGCGAGCACGACGACCCGGCGCTGTTCAACCGCCGTTCGGTGGCCTGGTACTGGGGCCACTACCTGGCCGACCCGGCCGACGGCGCCGACCCGCTGGCCTCCCCGCTGCGCGCCCCCTCGCTGGCCGGGCTGCCGCCCGCCACCGTGATCACCGCCGAGTACGACCCGCTGCGCGACGAGGGCGAGCAGTACGCCGAAGCCCTGCGCGCCGCCGGCGTCCCGGTCGAACTGCGCCGCTACGACGGCATGCCGCACGGCTTCTTCGCGATGTCCGGCGTCCTGGACGACGGCCGCGCCGCCCAGCAGTACGCCGCCGACCGACTGCGCGAGGCCCTCCGATGACCACGACCGCCGAAGCCGGCACCGCCACCATCCCGCTGGACGACCTGCACGCCAGCCTCGCCGACCCGCTGCTGGACGCGATGACCTTCCTCAACGAGGTCACCGAGCGCTACCCGGACGCGCTCTCCTTCGCCCCCGGCCGCCCGCACGAGGGCTTCTTCGAACCCGGGGACGTCCACGCCGACCTGGACACCTACCTGCGCCACCTGCGCGAGGAGCGCGGCCTGAGCGACAGCGCGGTGCGCACCGCGCTGTTCCAGTACGGGCCCACCAAGGGCATCATCGCCGACCTGCTCGCCCGCACCCTCGCCAACGACGAGGGCCTGGACGTCGCCCCCGAGTCGCTGGTGCTCACCGTCGGCGCCCAGGAGGGCATGCTGCTGGTGCTGCGCGCCCTGTGCGCGACGCCCGAGGACGTGCTGCTGGTCAGCTCGCCCTGCTACGTCGGCGTCACCGGCGCCGCCCGGCTGCTCGACCTGACGACCGTCCCCGTCCCGGAGGGTCCCGGCGGCGGCCCGGACCCGGAGGCCGTGCGCGCGGCCGCCCGCGCCGTCCGGGCCGCCGGCCGCCGCCCGCGCGCCTTCTACGTCGTCCCCGACTTCGCCAACCCGTCCGGCACCAGCATGCCGGTGGCGGCCCGGGCCGGGCTGCTGGCGGTGGCGGCCGAGGAGGGGCTGCTGGTGATCGAGGACAACCCGTACGGCTTCTTCAGCCGCCAGGAGGGCGAACGCCCCACCCTGAAGGCGCTGGACGGGAACCGCGGGCGGGTGGTCCACCTCGGCTCGTTCGCCAAGACCTGCTTCCCCGGCGCCCGGCTCGGCTACGTCGTCGCCGACCAGCGGGTGACCGCCCCCGACGGCCGCACCACGCTGCTCGCCGACGAGCTCGCCAAGCTGAAGAGCATGACGACGGTCAACACCCCGGCGCTCAGCCAGGCCGTGATCGGCGGCATGCTGCTGCGCCACGGCTGCCGGCTGCGCACCGCCAACGCCCCCGCCCGCGCCCACTACGCGGCCAACCTGGACGTCCTGCTGCGCGAACTGGAGCGGCACTTCCCGGCGGCCGAGCGGGAGCGCCTCGGGGTGTCCTGGAACGAGCCGGAGGGCGGCTTCTTCGCGGTGCTCCGGGTGCCGTTCACCGCCGACGAGGCGGCGATGGAGCGCTGCGCCCGCGAGCACGGGGTGCTCTGGACGCCGATGGCCCCGTTCTACCCGGCGGGCGGCGGCGAGCAGTGGCTGCGGCTGTCGATCAGCGCCCTGGACGGGCGGCAGATCGAGGAGGGCGTGGCCCGGCTGGCCGCCTTCGTCCGGGCCGCCGCGCGCTGAGCACCACGCGGGAGGGGAGGGGCCGAGGCCCCTCCCCTCCCGCACCCGCGGGTGACTACCGGATCCGGGTGGAGAACAGCCGGGCCGAGTAGGCGATCGCCGCGCCGGTCAGCACCGTGACGATCAGCAGCCCCTGCCACACCACGCTGTCCCCGGGGTGGCCGGAGAACAGCGCCCGCATGCCCTCCACCGCCCAGTAGAAGGGGTTCCACTCGGCCGCCGTCTGCAGCCACAGCGGCGCCAGCGCCATCGGCAGCAGGGTGCCGGAGAGCAGGCCGATCGGCTGGGCGATGGTGTTCACCACCGGCGCCATCGCGGCGTCGTTGGGCAGCGCCAGGGCGATGCCGTACGAGATGGCGGAGGTCATCAGCGCCAGCAGGCCGAGCAGCAGGTAGGCCAGCAGCAGGCTGGGCAGGTCGACCCGCAGGCCGAACGGCAGCGCGACCAGCGTGATGATGACCGCCTGGACGATCAGCCCGAGCGTCTCGCGCAGCGCCCGCCCGAGCAGCAGGGCGAGCCGGCTGACCGGGGTCACCCGGGAGCGCTCGATGATGCCGGCCTTCAGCTCGCCGAGCAGGCTGAACCCGGTGTAGAGGCCGCCGAAGATGCAGAGCACCGCCAGCAGGCCGGGAACGTAGATCTGGTACGCCTCGGCGTAGCTGGTGGCGCCCATCGGCCCCAGCACCTGCTTCAGCAGCGGGGCGAACAGCAGCAGGTAGAACACCGGCTGGGTGACGCCGATCACGATCCAGATCGGGGTGCGCCACATCAGCAGTACTTGCCGCTGGAAGACCAGCCAGGTGTCACGGGCGAGCTTCACGGAAGGGACTCCAGGGCTTTCTCGTCAGGACTGTTCGATGGAGCGGCCGGTGCGGGCCAGGAACACGTCGTCCAGGCTCGGCCGCTGGAGCTGGACCGTCCCGGGGACGATGCCCGCCCCGTTCAGGACGCTCAGCAGCTGCGGGACCGCCGCCGCGCCGTCGTCCAGGTAGAGCCGCAGGCCGTCCTCGCCCGGCTCCAGCCGGTGCAGGTACGGCCGGTCGCGCAGGGCGTCGGCGGCGGGCCCGGTCTCCTCGGCGGTGAGGCCGAGCAGCACCACGTCGCCGGAGATCTCGCGCTTGAGCGCCTCGGGCGTGCCCTCCACCACGATCCGCCCGTGGTCGACGATGGCGACCCGGTCGCAGAGCGCGTCGGCCTCGTCCAGGTAGTGGGTGGTGACCACCACCGTCATGCCCTCGGTGCGCAGCCGCTTGATCTCGGCCCACACCTGGCCGCGGCTGGCCGGGTCGAGGCCCACCGTCGGCTCGTCCAGGAACAGCACCTTCGGGGAGTGGATCACCCCGAGGGCGATGTCCACCCGGCGGCGCTGGCCGCCGGAGTAGGTGCTGCAGTGGCGGTCGGCGAACTCGGTCAGGTCGAACGCCTTGAGGGCGTCCGCGGCCTGCTGCAGGGCCTCGGCCTTGCGGGCGCCGTACATCCGGGCCTGCATGACCAGCTCCTCCCGCCCGGTGACCGCGTCGGCGGTGCCGCCGCCCTGGGCGACGTAGCCGATCCGGCGGCGGACCGCGGCCGGGTCGGCCAGCAGGTCGGCGCCGGCGATCAGGGCCTCGCCGCCGTCCGGGCGGATGAGCGTGGCGAGCATCCGCAGGGTGGTGGTCTTCCCGGCGCCGTTGGGGCCGAGGAATCCGAAGATCTCACCGGCCGGGACGTCCAGGTCGATGCCGCGGACGGCGTCGACCACGGTCCGGCCGTGCTTCCCGGACGGGTAGGACTTGCGAAGTCCCTTGGTCTCGATCAATCCGGAACTCCCGTGCTGGAGTGGGGTGCGGGGGGCCGCGCCCGCCAACCACCGCTCATGGGACGGCAATTGGCGGACGCGGAGCGCCGTCAGGGGGCGGACAGCGCTTCCATCCGGTCGGCGGCGGCCAACGCCCCGCCACCGGACAGCAGTTGACGACCGATCAGCTCGGCGGCCGTCCGCAGGGAGGGCTCGTCGAGCACCCGTCGCAGCCGCTCGGCGATCACCGGCGGACTGACCCGGGCGAACGGGATCCGGAGGCCGGCCCCGGCCTCCACGACCCGCTGCGCCACGAACGGCTGGTCGTTGCGGATCGGCGCCGCCAGCACGGGGACACCGTGCGCCAGCGACTCGACCACGGTGTTCATCCCACCATGGCAGAGCACCGCGTCCAACCGGCCGCCGGACAGCAGCTCCAGCACGGGTGCCCGATCGACCACCAGGACGGAGTCCGGAAGGGCAGCCGGCAGTGCCCCCCGGGGCGAGGCGACCACCGCCCGGACGCCCTCCCCGCCGAGCAGCGCCAGCGCCTCGACGGTGCGGTGCAGGAAGTCCGCGCCGACGGTGTCCGACATCGTCCCCATCGTGACCAGCACGGTGCGCCGGCCGCCCGCCAGCCGCTCCCACGGGAACGCCGGACCCCCCGGACGCGCCGTCAGCACCGGCCCCACCGCGGCGAGCTGCGGCATCGGCTCCAGGTCGCCGAGCAGCGCCCGCCCGGAGGTGGCCAGCACCAGGTGCGGGGAGAACCGCGGGTCGGTGAACTCCCCGGCCGGCAGCCCGGCCCGCTCCCACAGCCCCGCCAGCAGGCCCGCCGTCCACGCCTCCACCCGCGGCAGGTGCCGGTACGGGCGGCCCAGCTCCATCGCCCCCGGCGCCAGCGTCGCCCACGGCAGCCCGTGCCGGTGCGCGACCAGTGCGCCCGCCGGGGTGTGCTGGTCCACCAGCAGCGCGTCCGGCCGGAACTCCCGCACCACCGCGTCCAGCGGCTTCAGGGTGAACTTGGCGTACGGGACGACGAAGCCCTCCCAGAGCGAGCGCAGCGAGGCCAGGCCGTGGCCGCCCATCGCCCGGAACATCCGGTTGCCGGTGCCGAAGACCCGGGCGTCCGGGCCCAGCAGCGGCCGGAACATCGTCTCGGTGCCGGTCCAGGCCACCTGGTGGCCGCGCGCGGCCAGCTCGTCCGCGATCCCGGCGGCCGGGTGGACGTGCCCGGCCAGCGGGGGCACCACCAGCAGGAAGCGGCTCATCGGCGCACCAGCTCCGCCAGGTCGCCGACGGTCAGCGCGGCCAGGCCGGCCACGTCCAGGCCGGCCCGCAGCGCGCCCAGGTCGGCGCCGAAGCGCTCCCGCAGCAGCGCGTCCAGCACGGCGAACTCGCGCTCGTCCAGGGCGAGATCGCCGTCGAGTCGGTCCGCGGGGGCGAGCGACTGTGCCCATTCGGGCAGAGCGTCGGCGGCCTCGGCCAGCGCGGCCAGCAATCCCGGATCGAGCCCGGCGGGTGGCCCGGAGGCCAGGCCGGGGGCGGTTCCTGGGTGTACGGAGGAATGCGGGGAATCGGTCATCGGAAGGCTCCACCGGCTCGACGGCAACGGGGGTGAGGGAGGGGGCTCCAGGGCGGTGATCGCTTGTGCGACCCGCGGAGCGTGGGAATACTAACCGGGGTGACCGCACTGGAGGCAGTGGCCGTCCACCTCCCCCCGCGACTCGAACCGATCGAGGACGTGGGCGCCAGGATCGGCCTTACCCCACGTCAACTCCGACTCTTCCGCCGCTTCCACGGCCTGGACCAGGTGCGCCTGGACCCGGACGGGACGCTGCTCGACCTGCTGGACGCCGCCGTCCGGGCGCTGCCCGAACTGCGCGGCAACGAACACCGCGTCCGCTACCTGCTGCACGCCCGCAGCACCCCGGTCGCCGCGCCCTACCCGCTCAACCCCCTGCACCAGCTCAGGGAACGCTTCGGCCTCACCAACGCCGAGGCGTTCACCGTCACCCAACAGGCCTGCGCCGCCTCGCTGCTGGCCGTCGACCTGGCCGGGCGGCTGCTCGCGGACGACGGCGACCCGTCGGCGCTGGCCCTGGTGGTCGCGGGGGAGAAGACCTTCACCCGGGACGCCCAACTGCTGCCCGGCACCACGATCTTCGCCGAGGCGTCGACGGCCTGCCTGGTCAGCCCGGACGGCGACCGCAACCGCGTGCTCTCCTACGAGGTGCGCCAGCGACCGGAGTTCGACGGCCGGCCGGTCGACGACCCGGAACTGATGGTCCGCTACCAGCGCGAGTACCAGCCCACCATGATCGAGACCATCGAGGCCGCGCTCGACCGGGCCGGCCTGGAGCTCTCCGACCTCGCGCTGCTGCTCCCGCACAACGTTAACCAGGCGTCCTGGCGGATGATCTGCCGCCAACTCGGCCACCCCGTCGAGCGGGTGCTCCTGGAGAACGTGCCCGCGGTCGGACACAGCTTCGCCGCGGACGCCTTCGTCAACCTCCGCACCGCCACCACCGGCGGAGCGCTCCGGCCCGGCGACCACTACCTGATCGCCGCCGCGGGCATCGGCGCCACCTTCGCGGCCATGGTCCTGCAGCACTGACGCCCCCGCCCGCCCCACCACCCACCACCGGACGGTCCACCCATGTCTGAATCCGCCCTGCCTGAATCCGCCCTGCCCGCAACCGAGTTGCCCGCCGCCGGTCCCGCCGCCGAGCCGACCGGTCCCGCCGCCGGTCCCGCCGCCGAGCCGGTCGACCCCGAGGTGCGCGCCCGCATCCGGCGCGGCATCGAGGACGTCCTGCCGCGCATCCTGGGCGTCGAGCTCGCCGACGTCCCCGCGAACGCCTGCTTCTTCGACGACTACGGCCTCACCTCCTCCGGCATCGTCGAACTGGTCCTGGACATCGAGGAGACGCTCGCCATCCAGGTCGACGTCGAGCGCCTCGGCACCGACGACCTCCGCACCGTCGACAGCCTCACCGACTACGTGGTCGGACACCACGTCGACGAGGACTGACCCGGTGCCCGCCGAGACCCGCGGCCTGCGCGTGACCAGGGCGGTCGCCGCCGGAGCCGACGGCCACTCCGAGGCCGCCCTCCACCCCGACCTGCGCACCTTCACCGGCGACCTGGTCCGCCCGTACGGCCTGCCGCTGCGCGAGGACCTGCTGACCGCGGGAGCCGGGCACGACTACGCGGAGATGGCCGCCGGCCTGTTCGAACGGGCCCTGCCCGGAGGCGAACCCGCGGACCTGCTGATCCTCGCCTTCTCCTCCCCGGACGTCCGGCCCGCCGCGCCGAGCTCGCTCCGGCTCAGCCGCCACTGCCCCGGGCAGCCCACCGCCTTCGCCGTCTGCGACCAGGGCAGCGCCGCCGCCTTCACCGCGCTGCGCCTCGCCGCCGTCCAGCACCGCACCGGCGGCTGCCGGCGGGCCGTGATCGTGCTCGCCGAGCAGAGCGCCCTGCACTACGAGACCCCCGAACCGGTCGAACTGCCCGCCGAGCACCGCGCCGTCGTCCTGGTCTGCGAGGAGGCACCGGGGGAGGGCCTGCGGGTGCGCGGGCAGGACCGGCCGGACGGCGCCGCGGCGCTGCGCTCCGTCCTCGACGAGCACCGCCGACTCGGGCCGGGCGCCGGGCTGTTGCTCGCCGCCGACCTCGCCGCGCACGGCCGCTCCGACAGCCGCCCCGACGGCACCCCGGACGGCATCGCGGCGGCCCGCCCCGGACAGCCGTTCACCGGCGTCTGGAGCCTGCTGGCCGACCGCCTCCCCGGGCAGGACGGCCCGCTGCTGGTCGCCGACCACGACCGCCGGCTGGGCCGGCTCAGCACCCTGACCCTGCCGTGACCGACCCCGCCGTGACCGCCGCCCCCGCCGCCCCCGACGATGTCGACGTCGTCTACGTCTGGAGCATCCCCACCGACCAGCCCCCGGCCGTGGTCCGCCGGCTGTACGGCCTGCTCGACGCCGAGGAGCGGGCGCGGGCCGACCGCAGCCGCGACCCGGTCGGGGGCGGCCGGTTCGTGGTGGCCCGCGGCGCCGTCCGGCTGCTGGTGGCCGAACGGCTCGGCGCCGCGCCCGCCGAACTGGCGTGGCGCTACGGCCCGCACGGCAAGCCCGCCCCCGTCCTGCCCCCGGCCGCCGCGCGGATCCAGGTCAACTGGTCCGGGTCGGGGGCGCTCGCGCTGCTGGCCCTCGCCGTCGGGCGCCGGGTCGGCGCGGACGTCGAGCGGCTCGTCCGGCCCGGCGCCGGCGCCCGGATCGCCCGCCGCCACTTCCCGCCCGCCGACGCGGCCCTGGTCCTGGACGCGCCCACCCCCGCCGAGGGCGCCGACCGCTTCACCCGGCTGTGGTGCCGCCGCGAAGCCTGCGTCAAGGTGTACGGCGGCCGGCTCGCCCAGGGCCTCGGTCTCCCGCTCGCCGGGCCCTCCCCGCTGCGGCTGGCCGACCCGGCCCCGCTCGGCCCCGGCCCGCTCCGGCTGGCCGACGTCCCGGTGCCGGGCCCGTTCCGCGCCGCGGTCGCCGCCGACGGCGACCGCCCCTTCACCGTCCGGCACCGCACCTGGACCGCCTGAACTCCCTTGCGCGGGAAGCACGTCGGGCCCGACCGGCAGCCACGCCGGTCGGGCTCAACGCTGTTGACGCGCCGTCAGTCCACGGGCCGCGACATGTAGACCGCCCGCCGTCCGTAGGAGGCCGGCACGGCCACCTCCCGGTGCGCGCGGTAGCCGTAGAAGCGCAGCAGGATGTCGGAGCCGCGCACCGCGACCATCGAGATCCGCGCGAAGCCCTCCGCCGCGGCCCGCTCCTGCAGGTGCTCCATCAGGTTCGCGGCGAGCTCCCGGCCGCGCAGCTCCTCGGCCAGCACCAGGTCGTGCACGTGCAGGTTGTCCGACTCGAACGCCCCGGCCTCCGCCACGGCGAGGTCCGGGCAGCGCAGCGGCGGGTACGGCAGGCTCAGCAGGTAGCCGCGGACGGCGCCGGTGTCGCGCTGCTCCAGCACGAAGCAGGTCCCCGGCGAGCAGGCGACCCGGGACTCCAGCGCCTCCCGCCCCTCGGACAGGCCGTCGGCCGCGTAGGCCGCGTGCTCCAGTGCGACCACGGCGTCCCAGTCCCCGTCGGCCAGCTGCCGGATCAGGAACTCCCCGCTCACCCGGCGAGCCCCCGCTCGCGGGCGGCGGCCACCATCGGCGCCCAGTTCTCGATCAGCGCGACCCAGCGCAGGGTGTCCTCCCGGGCCTCGTCCAGCAGCTGCTGCCGCTGCCCGGCCACCACGTCCGCCAGCTCGGCGTACTTGCCGCCCAGCTTGCGGTAGAGGCGGTCCACCTCGTCCAGGCAGGTCTCGTTGACGTCCCGGTCCAGGTCGACGGTGCTCCGCACCAGGCCGAGGATCGGCTCCACCCGCAGCTCGTGCCGCTCGTCCAGCAGCCCGGTGCCGAGGTCGATCATCTGACCGTAGACCGGGTACAGGTACAGCATCGAGAGCAGCATCTTCACGAAACGCAGCTGGTACGAGACGAACCCGGCGCCGATCCGGCGCTCCGGCGTGTAGTAGTTGACGATGTGCCGCTTGTGGATGACGGCGGGCAGCTTGGCGTGCACCAGGGCGTGCAGCAGCGCGTAGTCGGCGCCGATGGTGCGCAGCGAGGGCACCAGCGGCAGCACCTCGTAACCCCGGTGGTCGATGGCGACGTTGCACATGTAGACGTCCCAGATGTCCGGCACGCCGAGCACCGAGTCGGCCGGGTCGAACGAGTCGGGCTCGGCGCCCTTGAAGGAGACGTCCACCATCTCGTCCTGCTGCTCCAGGGTCCACACCCGCGGGGTCCACAGCCGCACCAGGTCCCGGTAGACCTCCGGGTCCAGCTCGTTGATCTCGCCGATGTCCACGTTGAGTTCGCCCATGAAGGCGGCGCTGACCAGCATCACCGGCTTCTCCGCGTCCGCCGGGTCGAGCTCGGAGCGGGCCACCCCGGCCAGCGCCTCGCCGGCCGGCTTGCCGAGCGACAGCAGCTCGTGGTGGATCGGGAACATCTTCGCGCCGTCGACCACCTGGTAGTCGAAGTCGTCGTTGCGCAGGTGCGCCGAGGTGCAGCCGAGCGCGGCGGCGCCCAGGAAGATCCGGTTCACGCAGGAGCCGTACGCGACGTCCTGCGGGAGCATCAGGTCCAGCAGCAGCTCGGGGTCGGCCCCGCCGGAGCGCCGCGCCACGTCGAGGAAGAACGCGCGCTGCGCCGCGTTGCCCAGGTGGTGGACGAACACGCCGGGGGCCGGCACCAGCGCGGCCACGGCGTCCGCGTTCTTGGCGAACTCGGCGCCCTCGGTGGTGTCCAGGACGAGGAGGTGGACCTCGGCCCCGAAGGTCTCGACGGCGTAGGCCGCCTCCTCGGCGAGGTCCACGATGGTGCCGGGACAGGCCCGCATGGTGGGCAGGGCGAGGCAGACTCGTTGCATGGTGTGGGGATCTCCGTCGGATCGTCGGATTCGGCGCGGCGCCCGGCAGTCGAGCGAGCAGAAGGGCGCCCGGCCCGGCCCGCCTCACCCTGGTCCAGCCCCGGAGGGGGTGTCAACGCGCCGCCGGAGGGCCGTCCCCGCCGCCCGCCGACAGTGCCCGATGGGGCAGCGGCCGCTGCCCCGCCGGGGCGCCGGCCCGGAACGCCCCGGGTGCGCTCCGGGCCCCGCGGACGGACCGGGAACGGGCGGACGGAATCCGCCCCGGAATCCCCCCGGGCCGGCAGGCCGACTTCCGTGACCGCGAAGTCCACCGCACCGGAACCCGGCCCGGCCGAATGAACCCCGGGACGCCCATTCGCCGCCCGCCGGTTCACCCCGAAATAGAACCGTGATGATCGTTGCGCACCCTGCGCGCAGTATCTCGGCGAGATAACGGAATTGCGGGGAAAACGTTCCGGGAGTGCGCGGCCGCCCTTCCCCGGGAGCGCAGCACTAAGCCAGGCAGGCCCGGCCGCGGTCCTGGCCGCACTACGCCAGGCAGGCCCGGCCGCGGTCCTGCTCCCCGAGGTCGGACAGCGCGCGGCCCACCGCGCTCAGCGCGTCCGCCCGGCGGTGCTCCAGCCCCACCCGCTCGGCGATCGCCAGCGCCTGCTCGGCCGCCTCCAGCGCCTGCGCCGGCCGCCCCGCCGCCCGCAGCGACTCGGCCAGCGACACCAGCACGCCCGGCATCCGGTCCCGCGAACCGAGCGCCCGCAGCGCCCCCAGGCACTCCTCGTAGTCCCGGCACGCCGCCTCGAACCGGCCCAGCCCGTGCAGCGCCGTCGCCCGGGCGTACAGCACGTGCACCTGGCCGACGAAGTCACCGAGGCCCTTGAACGCCGCCAGCGCGCGCTCGGCCCGGTCCAGCGCCGACTCCGGCCGGTCCACGGCCAGGTCCGCCAGCGCCGCCATCCCCTCCACGAAGGCCCGCGCGGACCGGTTGCCCGACTCGGCGCTCAGCGCCACCGCCTCGTCGCACCAGGCCGCGACCTCCTCGTCCGTGCAGTGCGGCAGGCCGGTCAGCGCCAGCACGATCAGCGCCCCGGGCAGCAGCGCCGCCTGCCCCGTCCGTCGGGCCAGCGCCACCACCCGGACCGCCTCGGACCGGGCCTGCCGGGTGCGCTGGAACTCCCGCTGCGCCCACATCAGGGTGTACCGGGCCCGCGCCTCGCCCTCCGCCAGGCCCGCCGCCGCGGCCGCCTCGGCCACCCGGCCGGCCAGCTCGCACAGCTCCGGGACGGCCGTGCCCAGGTCGATCAGCTGGATCAGCACCAGCGTCAGGTCGGCGACCAGCGCCAGCGGGCCCTGCGGGTCCCGGACGGCCTGCCCGGCGACCGCCAGCACCGCCGGCACCTCCTGCCGGGCCCAGCGCAGCCCCTCGGCGGGCCCGGCGAAGCCCGGCTCGGCGAACGCCGGCCCGGTGAACTCCGGCTCGGCGGAGCCCGGCTCGGCGGAGCCCGGCTCGGCGGAGCCCGGCCCGGTGGTGCCCGGCCCGGTGGTGCCCGGCTCGGCGATCCGCGCCGCCACCAGGTCCGGGAACGGGTAGCCGGGCCGGACCACCCGGTACAGGCCCGCCACCCTCGCCAGGTAGTGCCGCAGCAGCCGCTCCACCGCGGCCCGCCCGGCGGCCTCCCCGTCCACCTCCCGGACCAGCTCGCGGGCGAACAGCCGCAGCAGGTCGTGGTACTGGTAGCGGCCCGGGAACGGGCAGGACAGCAGCCCCAGGTCGGTCAGCGCCTCGGCCAGCCGCTCCGCCGCCGGCTCCGGCAGCCCCAGCAGCACCGCGGCCGCCGCCGAGGACACCCCCGGGCCGTCCGCCAGCGACAGCAGCCGGAACGCGCGGGCGGCCTCCGGCTCCAACTGGTCGTAGCTGAGCCGGAACGAGGCGGCGACCGCCAGCTCCCCGGACTCCAGCTCGGCCAGCCGCCGCCGCTCCGAGGCCAGCCGGTCCGCCATGTGCGACAGCTGCCAGCCGGGACGGGCCGCCAGCCGGGACGCCGCCGTCCGCACCGCCAGCGGCAGGAACCC
This sequence comes from Kitasatospora saccharophila, assembly GCF_039529925.1. NCBI lineage: Bacteria > Bacillati > Actinomycetota > Actinomycetes > Kitasatosporales > Streptomycetaceae > Kitasatospora > Kitasatospora saccharophila. Next base: position 111,367 of record NZ_BAAANS010000019.1, read on the forward strand.
GCAGGCCGCCACCAGCCGCCGGGCCGCCGCCGGTTCGGCCGCCACCCGCTCCGGCCCGGCGATGACCGCCAGCAGCCGCACCGACTCCCCGGGCGTCAGCGGCTCCAGCGCGACCTGCCGGGTCGTCGGCAGCCCCGACAGCCAGGCCCGGCTGGTCACCAGCACCGCGCACGAGCGGCTGCCGGGCAGCAGCGGCCCTACCTGCCGGCTGTCCCGGGCGTCGTCCAGCACGATCAGCACCCGCAGGCCCGCCACCCGGGACCGGAACAGCGCGGCCCGCTCCGCCGTCCCCGACGGGAGCGCCGCGTCGGCCACCCCCAGCGCGCCCAGGAAACCGGCCAGCACCTCGCCCGGGTCGGCGGGCAGCGCCCCCGCCCCCCGCAGGTTCACGTACAGCTGCCCGTCCGGGTACTGCCCGCCCACCGCGTGCGCGACGTGCACCGCGAGCGTCGACTTGCCCACCCCGCCCAGGCCCGACAGCCCCACCACCGGCATCGCCGGACCGCCGGGCGCCAGGTCCGCGCCGAGCGCCGCGCACAGCGCGTCCCGGCCGGTGTGGTCGGAGACGTCGGCGGGCAGCTGGGCCGGCGGGACGGGCGCCGGACCGCCCGGCTCGCCGCCCGGCCCGGACCCCGGCGCCACCGGTGCCGCCGGCCCGACCGGCACGGCGGGCGCGGCCAGCTTCGGATCGCCCGACAGGATGCCCAGGTGCAGCTCGCGCAGCCGCGGCCCCGGGTCCACCCCCAGCTGCTCCAGCAGCGCGCGCCGGGCGTCCGCGTACACGCCCAGCGCCTCGGCCTGCCGGCCGCCCCGGTACAGCGCCAGCATCAGCAGCTCGCGCATCGGCTCCAGCAGCGGGTACTGGCTGACCCACACGGTCAGCTCGCCGATCACCTCCGCGTGCCGCCCGGTCTCCAACTCGGCCTCCAGCCAAGCCTGGACGGCGTTCAGCCGGCGCTCGACCAGCCGGGCCCGGTGCGCCTGGGCGAGCGGCCCCGGCAGCCCGGCCAGCGGCTCGCCGTGCCACAGCCCGCACGCCTCCCGCAGCAGCCCGAGCGCCCCGGCCGCGTCCCCCCGGGCCCGGGCCCGGCCCGCCGCCGCGACCCGGTCCTCGAACACCTCGGTGTCCACGCAGTCCGCCGGGAGCCGCAGCACGTAGCCGCTGCCCGAGGACACCAGCACCGACGGGTGCACCCGGTCCGGCTCCAGCACCCGCCGCAGCCGCGACACGTACGTGCGCACGATGGCGGCGGCCCGGGCCGGCGGCTCCTCCCACAGCGCGTCGAGCAGCTCGTCGACGGACACGATCCGGCGCGCCCGCAGCGCCAACGCGGTCAGCAGCGCCCGCTGCTGCGGCGGCCCGAGCTCCAACTCGCGCTCCCCGCACCACGCCTGCACCGGCCCGAGCAGACACAGCCGCAGCCGCTCCCCGCCGTCCGGTTCCGGGGCCGACGTTCCGCTGGGCTCTCCGATTTCCGTCACCGTCAGAAGGTAGCGGTTCGGTCTCTGCGACCGCGGCGCCGGGGCGGGTGCAATTCGACCGGCCCGGGCCGGACTTGCCATCCGAGCGCCCCGCGCATTCGATTCCGCCGCGCCGACCGCCCTCCCGGCGGCGGGAAAGGGAAAAAACTTCCCGCGCAACGGGAACCGCCGGCGCAGATGCGCATCCGTCAATCTTTTATTGATCGGAGGCGGATAGCGTGGATCCCGTCCGCCGAACCTCCGGCGGGCACGGGGAACTCCCGCGGTGCCAGCCGGCCGGGGGAGGAGGAGGGACGGCGTCGCGTGCGGACGACGCCGGCCGACCGGTTCTGACGGTGCGCCGCCGCCTGTGGGGGGCGGTGGGCGCACCGCCGAGCGCAACGAAAGGAATCAGCGCCGTGCTCCAGTACGCCGACGACGTCCGTACGACGACCCGATCGACCACCCGGACGATCCCGCCGCAGCCCACCCGGCCGATCCCGGTCGCCGTCCACGCCCTGGACCCGCTCTCCCGGGCCGGCGTGGTGAGCTACCTGCGGCAGTGCCCGGAGATCACGCTCGTCGACGACCACCACCAGCAGGCCGGCACCGGCGTGGCCCTGCTGGTCGCCGACACCTTCGACGAGGCCGCGCTGGCCGGACTCACCCGGCTGGTCAAGGCCGAACGGACGCGCGTGGTACTGGTCCTGGACCGGATCCAGGAGCCCGAACTGCTCGACGTCGTCTCGCTCGGCGTCAGCACCATCCTGTGGCGCCGCGAGGTCACCGGCGAACGCCTGCGCCAGGCCGTCCGCACCGCCGTCCGCGGCCACGGCGACCTCCCGCCCGACCTGCTCGGCAAGCTGATCGGCTGCATGGGCCGCCGCCGCACCGGCGACGGCCCGGACGGCGCCCCCGCCGACCACGGCATGCAGCCCCGCGAGGTCGACGTGCTGCGCCTGGTCGCCGACGGCATGGACACCGGGGAGATCGCCGGCAAACTCCTCTACTCGGAGCGGACGATCAAGAACATCATCCACACCGTCACCACCCGCTTCCACCTCCGCAACCGCGCCCACGCGGTGGCCTACGCCCTGCGCGAGGGCTACATCTAGGCCCGGCCGTTCCGTCGGTGGCCCCGGCGCCCGGGGGAGCCGGGCGTCACGGGCGGCGGAGCAGCCAGTGCGGGCCGACCGTCCACCCGAGCAGGCGGCGCGCGCTGCCCTTCCCGGCGGTGCCGTCGTCCTCGAACTCCCCGCCGGCGGCGACCAGCGCCAGCCCGGCCACGGCCGGGGCCAGCCGGGCGGGATGGTCCGCGACGAGCACGTCGAGCACCGCCCGGCGGTCCTGCGGCGTGCAGAGCGAGAGGTGGAAGACCATCTGCCGCCAGGCGAAGGCCGCGTTCTTCACCGTGGCCAGCGGGCGTGGGAGCCGCTCGGCCCGGGCCACCAGCCGGGCGGCGGTCGTGAACGCGCCGAGGGCGAGCACGTCCCAGCCGTCGACGGAGGTGACGCCGACCGGCCCGACCAGGGTGGCCAGGTTGTGGGTGGTGAGGATCTGGGCCTGCTCGATCACCGTGCCGTTGTCGGCCACCGACCTGGAGGAGCCGGTGCGGCCGGTCCGCTCCCGGCACAGGGCCGAGAAGCCGGCCGAGGCGGCGGAACGCCGGCCGCCGGCCGACTCGTCCAGCGGCAGGGCGCGGACGGCCGCGTAGTCGATGCCGTAGTACCGCTCGTACAGCGTCCCCCCGAGCAGGTCGGCGGCGACCCCGGCGGCCGCCAGGTACTTCGGGGTGAAGCCGCCCATGAAGATGTCGGCCGCCAACTCCTCCACGAACGGCGCGTCGAGGCCGGCCCGGCGGCCCAGCGCCGCCAGCTCCCTCACCAGCGGGTTCGGCAGGATGGTGCCGGGGAAGGCGTTGACCGCGAGGCCGCCCAGCCGCCGCAGCAGGGCGAGTTCGCCCCCGCCCGCGTCCCGGTGCGCCTCGGCGGCCCGCACCCAGGGGAGCTCCTCGGACCGCACCTGGCGCGCGTAGCCGAGCAGCAGGAGCGAGCGCCGCCCGGCGAAGGCGCGGTGGTTGGCCGCCGCGAGGGCGCCCAGCGCCCCGTCCCGGTAGGCGTCCGCCTCCGCGGCCGAGGCCAACTGCGGTGCCAGCTCGGCCAGTACCTCGGCCGAGGGCACCAGGCCGAGGTCGACCAGGGTCTCGACCGGGGCGCTGGTGGCGGCCAGCACCGGCCTGCGCAGCTCGGCCGGGAACGCCGTGCCGACCGGGACGCCGTACTGCCGCGCCTCGGCCGGGCCGGCCGGGGCGAGCACGCTCGCGGGATCGGCCAGCCCGTCGTGCCGGGGCAGTCCGGCGAGCCGGGTCAGCAGCAGCCGGGCCAGCGCGTGGTGCGAGGGCAGCGCGGCCTGCTCGGCCTGGCCCCGGCGCAACGCGGTGTGCCGCTCGGAGCCGGGCAGGCCGCGGCGGCGCACCATCGACTCGGCCGCGCACCGCAGCAGCCCGGCCAGCCGGGGCGGCAACTCCTGCCCCGCCACCGTCAGTTCGAGGGCGGAGCGGAGGATGCCGAGGTTCTTGCGCGGGTTGCGGTGCTTGCCGCAGAGCGGGTTCGCGGCGGCCAACAGCCGGTAGCGGGCCAGGAGTTCCGCCCCGCGCCGGTGCCACTCGGGGCCCGGGTCGTGCCGCAGCACCCGGCCGTCCGGCCCGGCGGTCTCCAGCCAGTGGGCGAGCAGTTCGTCGGAGAACGGCAGCCAGACCGTCAGTGCTTCGCGCTGGGTCTCCACCATTTGGTTCGGGCCGCGCCGCTCCAGGGCGGCGACGGTGTCCGTGACGCTCTGCCGGTGGACGGCGTCGGCCCCGGGCGCCGGGCCGCCGTCGTCGGTCGGCGGGGTGAAGCGCAGCCGGTCGGCGAACGGCGCCAGCACGGCGACCAGTTCGAGGGCGGCCTCCTGCTCGCCGGCCCGCACCAGCCAGGCCACCGTGAGCAGCGCGGCCTCCTCCGGCACCGTCACCCGGTAGCGCCCGCTCTCCAGCAGCTCCCAGAGCCCGGCCAGGCCGGCCTCGGTGAGCGAGTGGGCGAACAGCGCGGCCCGGTCCGCCGGGATGCCCGCCACCCGGCACGCCTCCGACTCGTACGGCTGCAGGGGCCCTTCGGCACTGGCCCGACCACTGGCGAAGCCGCCGTGCAGCACCTCGGGGGTGACCCACACGGGCAGGCCGGCCACCGGGGCCCGGGTGCCGATCCGCAGGCTGCCGTCCTTCATCCCGGCCAGCACCGCGCGCCACCGGTCGAGGCGGCCCTCGGCCCGCGAGCGGGTCGCGGCGTCGGGGTGGGAGAGGGCGGTGGCGAACGCCCGGGCGAGCTGCCCGTGGGCGTAGCCGGGGTCGACGGTGACGGTCGGGTGCTGCTGATCAGCGTTCTTGTCCATGGCCGACGTGGCGGGTCCTGCCCCCGCGCCCTCCGGATCCCGAGTCCGGTGCTCCGACTGACTGAGCTACACGCCGCTGCCCGCCACCCTACGGAGCGGGCCGGGGGCGGGCAACGCGATTTGCCGCCGCGACGGGCGGCCCGGCACCGCGGCCTCAGCGCTCGGCCAGCACCTCCAGCAGCCGGGCCAGCGACGTGCCCAGCCCCCAGCGCCCGGCCAGCCACTCCAGCGCCTCCGGATCCCGCGCCACCCGCGGCAGTTCCGGCTCGAACGCGGGCAGCGGCACGTCCCTGGCGACCCGCACCACCGTCGGCGCCACGTCCAGGTACGGCGCAGCCTCCAGCAGGTTGCGGCGCCGGGCCGGGGTCAGCTTCGAGGCCGGATCGGCCGCGGCCGCCCGGACCCCCGCCAAGTCCCCGTACTCCTGCACCAGTTGGGTCGCCGTCTTCTCCCCGATGCCCTTCACCCCGGGCAGCCCGTCACTGGCGTCGCCGCGCAGCGCCGCCAGGTCGGCGTACGAGGCCCCGGGCACGCCGTACTTCTCGCGCAGCGCCGCGTCGTCCATCACCAGCGCCGACCCCACGCCCTTCGCCGGGTACAGCACCGTCACCGCCCGGGCGTCGTCCACGAGTTGGAACAGGTCGCGGTCGCCGGTGACGATCTGGACCGGGCCGGTGGCGCGGGTCGCCAGGGTGCCGATCACGTCGTCGGCCTCGTAGTGGGGGACGCCGATCCGGGCGATGCCCAGCGCGTCGAGGACCTGCTCGATCACCGGGACCTGCGGGGCCAGCGTGTCCGGGACCTCCTCCTCGCCGTCCCGCGCGGCCTCGGCGACCCGGTGCGTCTTGTAGGTCGGGATCAGGTCCACCCGCCACTGCGGGCGCCAGTCGGCGTCCATGCAGGCGACCAGCTGGTCGGGGCGGTGGTCGTGGACCAGGCGGGAGATGAAGTCCAGCAGGCCGCGCACGGCGTTCACCGGCTCGCCCTGCGGGGAGCGGAGCGAGTCCGGCACGCCGAAGTAGGCGCGGAAGTAGAGGCTGGCGGTGTCCAGCAGCATCAGGCGGGGCACGGCGGGCGCGGCGGGTGAGGTCGGTGCGGTCACCCCTCCGATCATGCCGCATCCGGCCGACAACTCCCGGGTGTCGCACCGTCAGTGCGGGTGCGGCCCCGAGCGGTGCACCGGCCCGTGGGTGTCGGCGCAGTGCTCGCGGTCGTCGTCGGCGGCCGACAGCGTGCCGCTGGGCGCGATCTGCAGCAGCCCGTCCGGGCCGTCCACGCCGACGTGGTCGACCTGCAGGGTGGCGTGGGTGATCCGGTACTCCTCGCGCAGTCGGCGCTGCAGTTCGCGCTGCACCGCGTGGCAGTCGCCGCCCGGGGTGACCAGGACGTGCGCGGACAGCGCCGGCTCGTTCGAGGTGATCTCCCAGATGTGCAGGTCGTGGACCTCCTCCACCTGCGCCGCCGCCACCATCCGGTCCGCCACCGCGTCCGGGTCGATCCCGGCGGGCGCGGCCTCCAGGAAGATCCGCGCCGAGTCCCGGACCAGTCCCGTCCCGGCCCGCAGCATCAGCGCCACCACCACCAGCGAGGCGATCGCGTCCGCCCGGACGAACCCGGTCAGCAGCACCACCGCGCCCGCCACCGCCGTCGCGACGAACGCGTACAGGTCGGTCAGCACGTGCTGGAACGCGCCCTCCACGTTCAGCGAGGACCGGTTCGCCCGCGACAGGCACCAGGTCGCCGCGACGTTCACCACCACGCCCGCCAGCGCCGTCACCAGCACCAGCGAACCGCGCACCTCCGGCGGGTGGACCAGCCGGGTCACCGCCTCGTAGCCCAGCCAGGCCGACAGCACCAACAGCGTCACCCCGTTCGCCTGCGCGGAGAGGATCTCGGCCCGCTTCAGCCCGTACGTGTAGCCGCCGCGCGCCGGACGCGCCGCCAGCCGCATCGCCACCAGGGCCAGCGCGATCGAGGCCGCGTCGGTCAGCATGTGCGCCGCGTCCGAGATCAGCGCCAGCGAACGGGCGGCGAAACCGACCACCACCTCGCCCGCCATGAACACCAGCAGCAGCACCAGCGCGCTCCACAACCACTTGCGGTCCGCGTCCGCCGAGACCGCGTGGCTGTGCCCGGCGTGCGAACCGCGCCGGTCGTCGTGGTCGTGGTCGTGCCCGTGCCCGTGCCCGGCCATCGAGGTCCCTCCGCTCTGCTGCCCGTACCGGCAGTGAACCCCAGAACGGAGGAAGATCCAAAGGCGGCAGTGGTGACCGTTGTCGTTCTCCGCTGCGCCATCCGGGTCGGGTAGGGTGCGCCCCGCATCCGCGCGGGTCGCGCGGCGGTTGAGCTGGGGAGCGGACGCGAATGGCGGAGGAGACGGGCGCGGAGCCGGCGGACGCGGGGGCGGGTGGTGCGGGGGCGGGCGAACGGGTGCCGCTGACGCTGATCGCCCGGGAGTGGGGCCGGATCGGCGTGCTCGGCTTCGGCGGCCCGCCCGCGCACATCCTGCTGCTGCGCCGGCTCTGCGTGGAACGCCGCGGCTGGATCGCCGCGAGCGAGTTCGAGGACGGCATCGCCGCCACCAACCTGCTGCCCGGACCGGCCTCCACCCAGCTGGCGATCTTCACCGCCTGGCGGCTGCGCGGCACCGCCGGGGCGCTGGTCGGCGGCGCGGCGTTCATCCTGCCCGGGCTGGCGCTGATCCTGCTGCTGTCCGCGCTGTTCCTGACCGGGCACCCGCCGCGCTGGGTGCTCGGTGCCGCCGCGGGCGCGGGCAGCGCGGTCGCCGCCGTCGCGGTCCAGGCCACCAGCACCCTCGTCCCGCCCAGCCTGCGCCGCTCCGGCCCCGGCCGGGCCCGGCTCCGCTGGAGCGCCTACCTGCTGCTCGGCGCGGCCGCCGCGGTCCTCGCCGGCCCCTGGCTGGTCCTGGTCCTGCTGGCCGCCGGCGCCGCCGAGATCGCCTTCCGCCGCCGCGACCGCACCGCCCCCGGCCCCGTTCCCGCCCCTGCCCGAACCAGCCGTACGGGGGACACCCCGCTCGGCCGACCGGACCAGGGCCCGCGCCGGACGCTGCCGCTGCTCGTCCCCGGCCTGGTCCCCGGCCTCGCCGCGACCGGCGGGCTCGGCGCGCTCGCCTGGGTCGCGCTCAAGGTCGGGGCGCTGTCCTACGGCGGCGGCTTCGTGATCATCCCGCTGATGCAGCAGGACGCCGTCGAGCGCTACCACTGGATGACCGACGGCCAGTTCCTCAACGCGGTGGCGCTCGGCCAGATCACCCCCGGCCCGGTGGTGCAGACCGTCTCGGTGGTCGGCTACGCGGCCGCCGGCGTCCTCGGCGGACTGCTCGCCGCCGCGGTGGCCTTCACCCCGTCCTTCCTGTTCGTGCTGTTCGGCGCCGCCCACTTCGACCGGCTGCGCGCCAACACCGCCGTGCAGGACTTCCTCACCGGCGCCGGCCCCGCCGTCATCGGCGCCATCGCCGGCTCCGCGCTCCCGCTCGCCCTCGCCCTCGGCCGCCCCTGGCAGTACGGCGTGCTGGCGCTGGCCGCGCTCTGGCTGCTGGTGCTGCGCCGGGGCGTGGTCCCCTGCCTGCTCGGCGCGGCCGGCCTCGGCGTCCTGGCCGCCGTGACCGGGCTCGCGCTGCCGTGACCGGGGCCCGGGCCGCGGTGGTGACGCGGGCCGCGGGGTTCAGAAGCTCGGCAGGGCCACGTCCGCCGGGGTGGCCGGGGTGGTGAGCGGGGCCAGCCGGGTCGCGTTGACCAGGGCGCGGGCCACCCGCAGGTCCTCGCCCTGCTCGGGGTGCCACTGGACGCCGACGGTGAAGCCCGCGCCCTCGACCGCCTCGACGGTGCCGTCCCCGGCGTACGCGCTGACCACCAGGCCCTCGCCGAGCCGGGCCACCGCCTGGTGGTGGAAGGTCGGGACGAGCACCGACTCCTCCGGCAGCAGGTCGGCGAGCAGGGTGCCCGGCACCGGGCGGACCGCGTGCCGGCCGTACTCGCCGGGCTCGCCGACGTGGCTCAGCTCCTCGCCGACCACGTCCGGGAGGTGCTGGACCAGCGAGCCGCCGCACACCACGTTCAGCAACTGCATGCCCCGGCAGATGCCCAGCAGCGGAGTGCCGGCGCCCAGCGCGGCGCGGATCAGCGCCGCCTCCCACAGGTCGCGCTCGGGGGCGCTGGCCACCGTCAGCGGGTGCGGGCGCTCGCCGTACAGCGCCGGGTCGACGTCCTCGCCGCCCGCGATCACCAGGCCGTCCAGCCGGGCCACCACGGCCGCCGCGTGCTCCGGCGCGTCCGGCGGCAGCATCACGGCGATCCCCCCGGCCTCGCGCACCAACTCGGGGTAGCGGACGGGGAGCAGCACCGAGCGCATGCTGTCCCAGCGCCCCCAGGCGGCGTCGTTGAGGTAGGTGCTGATGCCGATCACGGGGCGAGAGGTCATGGCGCGCATTCTGCCGTGCGGGCCCGCCCCCCGCCGTACGACCCACCACCCCCGTGCGCCCCTTCAGGCGCGTGGAGCACAGCGCGCGCCGCTGACGGCGCTGATCGGGCCATCGGTGCCCGTGCGGCCGGGCGGTGGCGGACGTTCAGGGCCGGCGGGTGCCGAACTGGCGGCGCAGGTATCCGTGCCAGGCGTGGACGTAGGCGGTGCTGAGCGCGGCTTCGGGGGCGAAGAGGTCCCAGGCGTGGTACGTGCCGGGGTACAGGTGCAGTTCGACGGGTACGCCGCTGGCCTGGAGCCGCGTCGCGTAGTTCAGGTCCTCGTCGCGGAAGACGTCGAGTTCGGCGGCTGCGATGAAGGTGGGCGGCAGGCCGGTGAGGTCCGTCGTGCGCGCGGGTGCGCTGTACGGCGGCACGTCGTCGGCGCCGGCGCGGTCTCCGAGGATCAGGTTCCAGGCCAGGATGTTGGTCGCGCGGTCCCAGATGCCGATGTCGGTGACCTCGTGGCTGGAGGCGGTGGTGTTGCGGTCGTCGAGCATCGGGTGGCTCAGGGCCTGGAACAGCGGCGCCGGCTCGCCCTGGTCGCGGATCATGAGTGCGGTGGCTGCGGCGATGCCGCCGCCTCCGCTCTGCCCGGCCAGGGCGACGCGGTCCTCTTCGATGCCGAGCGCGGCTGCCCGGCTGCGGAGCCAGCGGTAGGCGAGCAGGCCGTCTTCGGCGGCGGCCGGGGCGGGGGCCTCCGGCGCGAGCCGGTATTCGACGGAGGCGACGAGGCAGCCGACCTCCAGGGCGAGGTGCTTGAGGGTGGGGTCGTCCTGGGCCGCGTACCCGAGGACCTGCCCGCCGCCGTGGAACCAGAGCAGGGCCGGCAGCGGCCCGGCCGCCCCGGTGGGCCGCAGCAGTCGGATGGTGAGGGTGGATCCGTCGGGGCGCGGCGCCCGGACTTCTTCCACCGACACGGACCGCTCGTCCGGTACCTGGGCGGCGATCGCCTCGGCGAAGGCGCGGACGCCGGCGCGCGTGCCCTCCAGGTCGCCGAGGTCGAACACCCCGGCCTCCGTCATCGGTACCGCCTTCAGGACCTCCGCGAGCTCCGGGGCGATCCGCTCGTGTGCGTTCTCGGTGTTCATGCTGCTCGTCTCTTTTCGGCTGCACACCAGCCGGTCGTGCGGGGGGCGATGGGTGCGCCCGGTCCCGCCGAGCCGTCTGGACGGGCGGGAGGACCGGGCCGGGGTGAGGAGAAGGGGTGGGTTCAGCCCACGGTGGTGGCGGGGGCGTCGAAGTAGTGGCCCCCGCCGAGGTCGTCGACGAGGCCGGGCTGGACGGGCGTCCAGCCCAGGAGGTCGCGGGTCAGCCTGCTGGAGGCCGGGTTGTCCGCCCGGGCGTGGGCGCTCAGGAAGCCGAAGTGGGCCTCGGCCCCGGTCGGCGCGATGCTGACCGCGGGCAGACCCAGCCCGCGGCCGATGCTCTCCGCGATCTGGCGGAAGGTGATCCCCTCGTCGTCGACGGCGTGCAGCCGGGACCCCGCGGGGGCCGATTCCAGCGCCAGCCGGTACAGGCGCGCCGCGTCGAGCGTGTGCACGGCGGGCCAGCGGTTGGCCCCGTCGCCGACGTAGGCCGAGACGCCCTTGGCGCGGGCGATGGAGATGAAGGTCGGGATGAAGCCGTTGTGGTCGAGCGGGCTGTGCACGGTCGGAGTGAGCCGGACGACGGATGACCGGATGCCGCGTTCGGCGAGTGCGACCACCGCGTTCTCGGCCTCGATCCGCGGCCCCGCGTCGAGCACGTCGGTCTCGGTGAGGGCGCCCTGCTGTCCCGCGAAGGCGTACAGCGCGGTTCCCGAGGTGGCCACCAACGGCTTGCCGGTGCCGGCGAGCGCGTTCCCGAGCGCGTCGAGGGCGCGCAGGTCTGCCGCGACCGCTCCGTCGAAGTCGCCGGCGAACATGGCGTCGTGCTTGAAGGCCAGGTGGATGACGCCGTCGGCCGCGCCGGCGGCCGCGGCGAGGCCGTCGAGGTCATCGAGGTCGCCCCGGTGCACCTCGGCACCGGCGGCCGTCAACGCGGCGGCGGACTTGTCCGAGCGGGCCAGTCCGACGACCTGGTGTCCCGCTTCGAGGAGCTCGGGAACGACGGCGGAGCCGAGGTGTCCGGAGGCTCCGGTGACGAATACGCGCATGGTGCTGCCCCTTGCTACGGGCTCCCCGTCAGGGACGGAGAGCGGTGATGTCAGGCCGTGACATCACCGTAGCACCCATGTCAGCCACTGTCATCACTCTCATGTCAGAGCCTGTCATCGCTGTGTAGGATCGGGGCATGAGCCGATGGAAACCCGATGCGCGAGGCCGCCTGGAGAAGGCGGCGATGGAGCTCTACAACGACAAGGGCTTCGACGCCACCACCGTGGCGGAGATCGCCGCCCGGGCCGAGGTCACCGAACGCACCTTCTACCGGCACTTCGCCGACAAGCGGGAAGTCCTCTTCCAGCCCAACGCCCTGGTCGACGTCCTCGCGCACGCCACGGAGACCGCCGCCGACTCCCTGGCGCCACTGGAGGTGATCGCGCGCGCCCTGACCGAAGCCGCTCCCGTCTTCGAGGAGCGCGCGGAGCTGGTGCGGCAGCGCCAAGCCGTCATCGCCGCCAATCCCGAACTGCAGGAACGCGAACTGGCCAAGCACGCCTCACTCGTCTCCACCCTCGACCGCGCGCTCCGGGAACGCGGTCTGGATCCCACTACCGCGACGCTCGCGGCCGAAATCGGGATCGCCGCCTTCAAGGTCGCCTTCGGGCGCTGGGTCGGCGACCCCGACCGGCGGACCCTCGTCCAGCACCTCCGGGAGACCCTGGACGCCACCGGGCACCTCACCGCACCGGCCGAACACTCCGCGACGACCGACGACGCGAGCTTCCAGGGCCGGGAGGACGCGCCGTGAGCGCGGCGGAGGCCCTCCCGGCGCGGTCGGCCGCGGCCGTCACGCCCGGGACCGGCTCCCGGGGAGCCCGGAAGCGGAAGATCGTGTGATTCTCACGGGAATCTCATCGCCGGACCCCCGTTTGCGCCCCCTCGCTGATTTCCCGCTTATCCACCGCCCCCTAGGGTCTCTACCGTGAGCGAGCAGCAGATTCCGGCCGGGTGGTACCCGGACCCCGTCGACACCGACAGCGATCCCCGCCCCCAGCGCTGGTGGGACGGCAAGGGCTGGACCGCCGAGACCCGCCCGGCCCCCGCGGACGCCGCGCCCGCGGCCCCCACCGCGCCCGGCGCGTCCGCGCCCGGGACGGAGGACACGGCCGTCCTGGAGGGCACCGTGCTGGACGCCTCCGGGCAGAGCGTCCAGTACCCCCCGCTGCCCCCGTACACCGGGCAGTACGCGTCGAAGCCGGCCCGCACCCGGCCGCCGAAGCCGGTGCTGGTCGCCGCCTCGGTCGCCGCCGTGCTCGGCCTGGTGATCGGCTCCGGCGTCACCTACCTGGTGATGGACGGCCGCCACGACAAGACCAGGTCCACCGCCTCGTCGAGCACCGACGGGCGTCGCGGCGGCGGCTTCGGCGGCTTCGGCAACGGGAACGGGAACGGCGGCAGCGGGAACGGGGGCAGCGAGGGCGGCAGCGGCAGCAACGGCGGCAGCGGCACCCCCAGCGACCCGTTCGGCTTCGGCAACGGCGGCGGGAACGGCAGCGGCAAGAACGGCCAGGGCAACGGCGGCACCGGCGGCAGCGGCGGCCAGGGCCAGGGCGGCAGCGGCGGCGGCAGCGGGAAGAGCTCCACCACCGCCGTCGACATGGTCAACGGCATCGCGCTGCCGATCCCGAGCGGCTGGGAGGGCGGCACCGGCCAGGACGGCTACGCGGGCATCTACACCGGCAGCTACACCTGCGTCGACGGCTCGGACAACTGCTCGCTGGGCGGCGTGTCCACCAGCCAGCTCAAGGGCACCGACGCCAAGAAGGTCGCGCAGGACGACATCGCGGACGCCGCGCGGCAGTCCTACGGCGACCTGAACGGCCACGAGGAGCTGAAGAGCGAGGCCGTCACGGTGGCCGGGCGCGACGGCTACCTGGTGCGCTGGAAGGTCGACGCGGCCAAGGGCAACCCGGGCTACGTCGAGACGGTGGTCTTCCCGACCGCCGACGGCAAGGCGCTGACCGCCGTCCACTTCGGCTTCGACATCGCCGACAAGGCGCCCGGCCTGGACCAGATGGACAGCATCCTGAAGGGCATCACCAAGGCCGACGCCGGCTCCTTCGGCGGAGGCGGCACCACCACCTGACCGACCGACCGGCCGGGCGAGGCGACCGCGGCCCGGTGCACCGTTCCCCCTGGGTGGGAGGGGACGGTGCACCGGGCCCACGTGCGCCCGCCAGGTTCTCCCCGGGCGCTCAACCCCCTTCGCGCAGCAGCGTGTTGAGCCGGGCGGCCTGCCGGACGAGATGGTCCCGCTCGGCCGTCGTGACGGCTTCGCGGGCGGCTCGCGCGTACAGTCCGGCGGCGGTCGGCAGTTCGCCGGCCCGTTCGTGCAGGTAGGCCCGGGCGGCGGTGTGGCGGGGGAGCGAGCCGTCCAGTGCGGCGAGCGCGGCCAGGCCCGCGCGGGGGCCGTCCGCCTCGCCGACGGCGACCGCCCGGTTGAGGCGGACGACCGGGTTGTCGGTCAGCGCGGCCAGTTCGTCGTACCACTCGACGATCTGCACCCAGTCCGTCTCGGCGGCCGTCGGCGCGTCCGCGTGCAGGGCGGCGATCGCGGCCTGGGCCTGGAACTCGCCGAGCCGGTCGCGGGCCAGCGCCGCCTGCAGCACGGCGACGCCCTCGGCGATCGCGGCGGTGTCCCAGCGGGTGCGGTCCTGCTCGGCCAGCGGCACCAGGCTGCCGTCCGGCGCGGTCCGCCCGGCCCGGCGGGCGTGGTGCAGCAGCATCAGCGCCAGCAGGCCGGACACCTCGGGGTGGTCGATCCGGGCCGCCAGCTGCCGGGTCAGCCGGATCGCCTCCGCCGCCAGGTCGACGTCCCCCGAGTAGCCCTCGTTGAAGACCAGGTACAGCACCCGCAGCACCGTGGCCACGTCCCCCGGCCGGTCCAGCCGCACGCCCGAGACGGTCCGCTTGGCCCGCGAGATCCGCTGCGCCATGGTCGCCTCCGGCACCAGGTACGCGGCGGCGATCTGCCGGGTGGTCAGCCCGCCGACCGCGCGCAGCGTCAGCGCCACCGCGGAGGACGGCGTCAGCGACGGGTGCGCGCACAGGAAGTACAGCCGCAGCGAGTCGTCGGTGTCCGGCACCGGCCCGGGCCCCGGCTCCTCCTCCACCGCGTCCTCCCGGCGGCGGCGCGCGCTGTCGGCCCGCGCCGCGTCCAGGAACCGCCGCCAGGCGACGGTCACCAGCCAGCCCTTCGGGTCCCGCGGCGGCTCGTCCGGCCAGCGCCGGACGGCCTCCAGCAGGGCCTCCTGGACGGCGTCCTCGGCCGCCGCGAAGTCCGCCCCGCGCCGGACCAGCACGGCCAGCACCTCGGGGGTGAGGACGCGCAGCAGCCCCTCGTCCACGGCCGACGACGCCACCGCGCTCACTCCGTGACGGTCGGCGGCTCGGACATGAACGGGCGCAGCTCCAGCCACTCGCGGATCGGCGTTCCGCCCGCGCCCGGCGCCGCCGACAGCTCGGCGGCCAGCTCCAGCGCCCGCTGGTGGCTGTCCACGTCGATCACCATCCAGCCCGCGATCAGGTCCTTGGTCTCCGCGAACGGCCCGTCGGTGACCGGCGGCTTCCCCTCCCCGCCGTACTGCACCCACGTCCCCTCGGGCGCGAGCGCCTGCGCGTCCACGAACTCGCCGGTCCCCTCCAGCTTCGCCGCGAAGTCCCGCATGTACTGGATGTGCGCGGTGACCTCCTCGGGCGTCCACCGGTCCATCGGCACGAACCCCTCGGGCTCCGGCGCGCCGCGGTAGTGCTTGAGCAGCAGGTACTTCGCCATGGTTCTCACTCCTCGGTCCTGGTGCGGCCCATTGTGGCCGCCTCCACCCCTGGGACGGAGCCGCTCACGGGTTCTCGACACGGACGCGGGAAAAATCCCCGCGGAGTTCTCCGGGGTGGGGCATCGCCGGGTCGCAACCGTCAGAGGGCCGCGCTCCGGCCGGTGAGCAGGACGGTCGGCAACGGGGCCTCCAGCACCAGGGCCCGGGGAAGCGACAGACCGAAGTGCCGCTCCAACACCCCCAGCGCGGCCCGGTGCACCTCGCGGTCGGCCCGCCCCTCGTCCGGCAGACCTTCTGCGCTCAGCAACCGCTCTATTTCGCAAGCCACTTCGGGATCCCCGGCGACCGTCCCGCTGCCCCAGGAGTCGTCCAGGTGCAGATTGAACGAGCACACCGTCCGGCCGTCCCGGTGGTAGTGGAAGGTCGGCGGCACCGGCTTGCCGTTCTCCTCCTCGTACTCCACCGAGAAGACCTCCGCGCCACCCGCGGAGATCACCGGATCGTTCTCGAACTCACCGAACCAGCCTCCGTACGCCACCGCGAAGGTCCACCCGCCGCTCGCCCCCAGCCGCAGTCCGATCCCGTCCCAGGCGTCCCCGAACTCTTCCTCCAGCGCTTCGACCAGCCCGTCCCCGGTGAGCTCGCCGACCGGTTCCACCGTGCGCTCCGACCACCGGGCCGCCGCGGCGATCCGCGCCGCCAGCGCCTCGGCCCCGAGCCCTCGGGCCAGCGTCACGCTGTAGCCGCCGAAGGCGATGCTCCGTGGCCCCGCGAGCCAGGTGATTCCGTCCGTCATGCGGGTGATCATGTCGCACCACGCCGACGCACCCTCCTCCCCGGGCCACCGGACCGCGCCGACCCGGTCACCCGCCCGGGCGGTCCCGGGACCGAGCGGACCGCACCCGGCCGGTCCCGTTCTTCGGGGCGGACGCCGTCGGCCCGGCGCTCGCCGCGACCGCAGCTCGTCGCGCCCGCAGTCCGCCGGGCCTCACAGGAAGGTGTGGCCCTCGCCCCGGTAGGTGGGCACGGTCTCGGTGATCGTGTCGCCCTCGATCAGGTGCAACCGCTCGAAGCGCTCGCACAGTTCACCCGCCTTCGCGTGCCGGAACCACACCCGGTCGCCGATCAGCAGGTCGTCCGCCGCCGACCCGAGCAGCGGCGTCTGCACCTCGCCCGCGCCCTCCTGCGGGTCGTAGCGCAGACCGGCCGGCAGGTACGGGACGGGGGAGCGGTCCGCGCCCGCCGGGCCGGACGCCGGGTAGCCGCCGCCCAGCACCGTCACCACGCCCACCCCGGGACGCCGCACCACCGGCTGCGCGAACAGCGCGGCCGGACGGCCGTGGAACGACCGGTAGTTGTCGAACAGCCGGGGCACGAACAGGCCCGAACCGGCCGCCACCTCGGTCACCGCGCGCTCCGCCACCGTCGACTCCACGCTGCCGGTGCCGCCGCCGTTCACGAACTCCAGCTCGGCGACCTCGCGCACCCGCCGCACCACCTCGGCGCGCCGCGCCGCCAGCTCGCCACGGGCCCTCGCCTGCATCAGCCGCACCGCCGCCGACCGCAGCGGACGCCCCGGCACCGCGTCCCCGACCCCCGCCACGTGGCCCTCGTACGCCATCAGCCCGACCACCTCGAAGCCCTTGCGGCGGCCCACCAGTTCGGCGAACCGGCCCAGCTGCTCGGGCGTCCGCAGCGGCGAGCGCCGCGCGCCCACCCGGACCCGGCCGCCCAGCAGTTGCAGCGAGGTGTCCAGCTCCAGGCAGACCCGCACCGTCGCCGAACCCTCCCGGGCCGCGTCGATCAGGTCCAGCTGGGCCACGTCGTCCACCACCACGCTGACCTGCCGGGCCAGCTCCGGGTCGGCCGTCAGCCGCCC
This sequence comes from Kitasatospora saccharophila, assembly GCF_039529925.1. Classification (NCBI taxonomy): domain Bacteria; kingdom Bacillati; phylum Actinomycetota; class Actinomycetes; order Kitasatosporales; family Streptomycetaceae; genus Kitasatospora; species Kitasatospora saccharophila. The sequence continues at coordinate 128,537 of NZ_BAAANS010000019.1, forward strand.
GAACGCGGCCCGGTCCGCCGACGGGTACGCCAGCAGCACGTCGGTGAACCCGGACTCCACCAGCCACAGCGACTCCGCCAGCGTGAAGCTCATCACCCCCGCGAACCCGTCCACCTTCAGCACCCGCTCCAGCAGCGCCCGGCAGCGCACCGACTTCGACGCCACCCGGACCGGCTTCCCGCCCGCCCGCCGCACCAGGTCCGCCGCGTTCGCGTCGAACGCCGCCAGGTCCACGATCGCCAACGGCGCGTCCAGGTGAGCCGTCGCCCGGTCGTAGCGGGCCCGGTCGGAGACGGTTCCGCCGGTCGCAGCGGTTTCCACGAGTGCCATGGCCGCAGACTGCCACATCCCCCTACTCGGCGGTAGATCCACCGGCCCCCCAATCCGCGGCGCCCGCCCGCCGGACGACGCGCAGGAGGCGGAAGCGCGCCGGGTCCGGGAGGCGTGCCCAGACGGCGCGCTCGGGCGGTGTGCTCAGGCGGTGTGCAGGGTGCGCCAGCGGGTGGGATCCTCCGGGTCCCGGTCGATCACGCGCACCGGGGGCCAGGCCCACTGCCACACGCCGCTGCCCGGTACCCGGGAGAACCGCACCGGTCCACGGGTGCCGGTCACCGCCACGTCCGGCCAGCGGACCCCGTCGCCGCCCGCAACCCGCAGCGCCGCCGCCAGCACGGCCACCGCGTCCCAGCCCTCGAACGCGACGAACGACGGTTCGGCGCCCAGCAGTTCGCGCAACTCCGCGTCCACCCGGGTGCCGAGCGGGCCCAGCCGCTCGGGCAGGTAGCTCAGGAACGGGACCCCGGCGCCGTCCGCACCCAACAGGTCCAGCCACTCCCCGAACTCCGGCTGCCCGGCCGGCGCCCCCAGCAGCAGCCCGCGCAGCCGCCGGTCGCGCCGCACCGCCCGGACGATCGGCACCGCCGGATCCGGATGCCCGACGAGCAGCAGCAGCGCGCCCGCCCCGCTGCCCGCCACCGCGTCGCACAGCGCCCGGGGCGGCCGCCCGCGCAGGTCGAACGCCACCACCTCCCCGCCGTGCGCCGCGAAGCACCCGCGCAGGACCTCCACCCCCGCCGCCCAGTACGCCCCCGGGGCGACGGCCACCGCGATCCGGCGGTGGCCCGCGCGGAGCAGGAACTCCGCGTAGACCCGCCAGCCGTACGACTGCGCCGGGGCGAGCCGCGCCACCCGGGCGGCCTGCCCGTCGACCAGCCCGTCCAGCACCGCCGAGGAGCACAGGTACGGCAGGCCCGACGCCTCGGCCCGCTCCGCCACCGCCCGGGCCACCACGCTGTGGTACTCGCCCACCAGCGCCGCCACCCCCAGCCCGGCCAGCTCCCCGACCGCCTCCGCCGCCCGCACCGGATCCGCCGCCGTGTCCCGCACCAGCAACTCGACCGGCCGCCCGCCGATCCCGCCCGCCGCGTTGACGTCCCGGACCCCCAGTTCGAGCCCGGCCGCCAACTGCCGCCCCGCCCCCACCCATCCGGGCGGGCTCAACGGCGCCAGCGCCCCGATCCGCACCACCGACACGCCGTCAACTCCCCTCGCCACCGGACCTCCCGCCGGTCCGCCCGCCGGTCCGCCCACCGGCCCCCGATTATCCGCCCCACCGGCCGGCGCTCGGTGCCGGGGTTCGTGCGGGCGGGCGGGCGCTGCCGTCCCCCGCCCGCCCGTCAGCCGCTCGCCGCCGCCCGCCGCCGCCCGCCGCCGCTCGTCCGTCAGCCGCTCGTCCGCCGCTCGTCCGTCAGCCGCCCGTCACCCGCTCGCCGCCGCTCGTCCGTCAGCCGCCCGTCACCCGCTCGCCGCCGCTCGTCCGTCAGCCGCCCGTCACCCGCTCGCCGCCGCTCGTCCGCCGTGGAGCGCCGTCACCGCCCAGCGGGCCGCCGACTCCACCGCCGCCACGCCCTCGGCCCGCTCCGACCAGCCGTCGGAGAGCACCGCCAGCAGTGTCCCGTCCGCCCGGGCGCCGAAGCTGTCGATCACCCACCGGCCGGTCGCACTGCGCGGCAGCCAGCCGTTCTTGAGCGCGGTCGCGCCCGCCGCCGAGACGCCCCAGACCTGCTCGGGCACCACTCCGCGCATCAGCCCGGCCAGCCAGGACCGCCCGGGCAGCGCGGTCCCGTCCGCGAAGACGTGCCGCAGCAGCCGCACCCGGTCGGCGGCGCTGGTCGTGGTCAGCCCCCAGTAGCCGTTCCGACCGGCCGTGGTCTCCACCAGCCCGAGGTCCCGGTACGCCGCGTCCAGCCCGTCCCCGCCGCCGACCGCCAGGTACAGCTCGCTCGCTGCCGCGTTGTCGCTGCGGACGATCGCCAGCTCGGCCAACTCCCTCTCACCGGGCGTCAGCTCGTCCGGACCGCCGCCCCGGCGCAGCAGCAGGGCGGCCACCAGGTCGACCTTCACCGTGCTCGCCGTCACGAACAGTCCGCCGCCGCGCACCGCCGCCGCACCCGTCCCGGGCGCCACGGCCGCCACCGACAACCGTCCACGCCGTTCCACCGACACGCCTCCTCCACCGCCGTTCCGTTCGCGGGCCGTTCCGGCCGCGGACCGTCCCCGGCCCGGTCGGCCCGGCCCGGCCCGGGATAAACGTGGCATACGCTCACGGGGTGGAGCGCAAGAACATCCCCAATCCCGGTTTCGCCGAGGACGACGGCACCGCCGATCCCGCCCTCGCCGCCGCCCTCGCCGTCTGGCAGCAGGACCCGGCCACCGAGCCCGACCTGCTGGCCGCCCTCACCCCGAGCCGGCTGATGGTGCCGATCGTGGCGCTGCTCGGCGAGGTCGAGGTGGACGCCAACGGGCACAAGCACGAGAAGACCAGCGACATGGCCGTTCCGGTCGTGGAGGCCCCGGACGGCCGCCGTGCCCTGCCGGCCTTCACCTCGCTGGCCACCATGGCCGCCTGGCGGCCGGACGCCAGGCCGGCCCCGGTGGTGGCCCCGCAGGCGGCGATGGTGGCCTTCTCCGAGCGGGCCGACACCCTGCTCATCGACCCGGCCGGGCCCGTCAGCTACCAGCTCTCGGGGGCCCGACTGCGGGCCGTCGCGGAGAACCGCCGCTATCTGCCTCCGCACCGCGATCCCGAGGTGCAGCAGGCGCTGCGGGCCCTGCTCGCCGCCGAGCCCGCCGTCGCCGCCGCGCACCTCGCCCCGGCCCCGGACGCCGACGCCACCCTCGCCCTGGTGCTGGCCGACCCCGGTACCGCGCCCGCCGCCGTCCAGTCCCTCGCCACCCGTCTCGGCCAGGCCCTCGCGACCGATCCGACCCTGCGGGTGCGCCTCGACCAGGGCCTCCAACTCGCCTTCCTGGCCCGCCACCCCGAACAGTCGCCCTTCTACCGCGCCGACACCACCGACGCCGCCGACACCGACCCGCAGAGCTGACCGTCCGGAGCCATCGGCCACCGGACGACCGCGGTGCGGTCCTTGAGCCGAGCCCGGGCCAGCGCCCGGTGCAGGCCGCCGTGCGCCGAGTAGTTCTCGTCACCGACTCCGGCCTGGACCCGACCGCCCGGGCCGTGCTCGGCGAACAGGTCGGCCGACTGATCGTGGCCGACGCCCCGTAGTGCCCGCCCCCACCCTGCGAACACGAACGGGTGAAGTCGCAGCAGACCGGTTCGTGTCCGGAGTGGTGCGGCCGGGTACCGCCCGGCGCCTCGCTACGTTGGGGCCTCCCGGGCCGGCCGACGACCTGTCGGCGGGCCCCGCACCGAAGGAGACCCCCGTGTTCTCAAGGGCCAAACGGACCACCTTCTCGGCCGCCCTGGCGTTCGCCGCGGCCACCGCCCTCACCGTCGCCGTCCCCAGCGGCAACGCCTACGCCATCGACCACATCGAGTGCAAGGGCGGCGAGGACTACCTCAAGATCTGGTCCCACCTCGACGGCCAGCAGAGCGTCGACTGCTACGCCAACGCCGGCCGCACCGACTTCGGCGGCTGGTGGATCGACCGGATCTCCACCGGCAACAACGACCTCATCTACTACGACGTCAACGGCGACTCGGTGAAGATCGAGCGCTGGCACGACATCACCTTCCCCAACCGCCCCCCGCGAGTGAAGTCCATCCAGATCCTCTGACCGCTCCGCCCCCAGCCGGTGACCGGGCGGCCGCCTCCAGACGGACGCGGCCGCCCGCCCCGCACCGGTTGTCGCCCGCGCCGTCCGTCCGGAGCCCCGGGACCACTGGCCGAAGCGGGCCGGGTCGGCCAGTGTCATCCCCCGCGAACCGGCGCGATGCGACCGCCGTGACCGAACTCCCGCTCCGGGGGCAGGACCGCCGACCGGCCGCCGCCGGCGGTGGGCCGGCCCGGATGTGCCCGGCGGGCCCGACGGGTCGTCACCGCCGTTACCGTGCAGGGATGATGACCGTACTGGTGAACGGCCTGCCCGGCTCGGGCAAGAGCACCCTCGCGCGCGCCCTGGCCGCCGAACTCGGCCTCCCGCTGTTCAGCAAGGACGCGGTGAAGGAGACCCTGGCCGACCGGCTCGCCGCCCTGCGGGTCCCCGACCGCCGGGAGTGGAGCCGGCTGCTCGGCACCGCCGCGGGCGAGACGCTCTGGACGCTGCTGCGCGACGCCCGCGGCGCGGCCGTGCTGGAGGCGCCCTGGTTGGGCAGCCCGATGCGCGGGACGGTCCGGGCCGGACTGGACGCCGCCGGGGTCGCCACCGCGCAGGAGGTGTGGTGCGAGATCCCCGCCGCCCTGGCCCGCCGCCGCTTCGAGGACCGGATGCCGCACCGCCACCCCGTCCACCCCGAGCGCCCCGGCGAACCCGACGACCGCTGGGACGCCTGGTCCCGCGAGGCCGCCCCGCTCGCCCTCGGCCCGGTCCACCGCGTCGACACCACCGCCCCGGTCGACGTCCCCGCGCTGGCCGCGGCCCTGCGGCGGGCGCACGCGGAGGGCCTCGGTGCCGGGCCCGCCGGAAATCCCGGTACCCCACCCGCCCCGGCAGGAGTAATATACGAAAGCCATTAGAGACCATTACATGCTTGGAGCGCACCCATGCCCGACGACGCCACCGTCCCCGAACTCGTCCGGGCCTGGACCAGCGGGTGGGTGGTCTCCCGCGGCGCCGCCGACCCCGTCCCCGAACCCTGGGGCTGGAGCATCGACGTCGGCCAGACCCGCCAACTGCGGCGCCACCTGCTGCCCGAGCCCGCCGAGGAGGAGGTCCGCACGCTCGCCGGGAGCACCACCGCCCCCTGGACGTGGCTCAAGCTGTTCGCCGAGGACGAGCGCGTCCTGCCCTGGATCGGCCGCGGCTGGCACCAGGACACCCCCGGGTACCTGATGACGCTCCCGCTGCGCCCCGAGCGGGCGGCCGCCCCGGCCGGCTACCGGATCACCACCTGGAGCCGCGGCGGCACCGTCCGGGCCCTGGTCCGCACCGCCGACGGCGCCTTCGCCGCCCGCGGCCAGATCGGCCTGGCCCCCGCCACCCCGCTCGGCGGCCGGACGGACGCCCCGCTGCTCGCCGTCGCCGACCAGATCGAGACCGATCCCGGCCACCGCCGCCGCGGCCTCGGCACGGTCCTGATGCGCACCCTGCAGAACGAGGCGCACGCGGCGGGCGCGCGCACCGCCCTGCTGGTCGGCACGACCGAAGGCCGCGCCCTCTACGGCAGCCTCGGCTGGACGCTGCGCTCCCCGATGGTCAGCCTGTGGTACGACCCCGCGACGCCCACCGCCCGCCCGCACGGCGGCTCCTGACGGAGCGGCCACGGCGGGCGGGCGGCGGAGAAAGGAGCGGGGAGCGGAGGCTCAGGCGGCGATCAGCAGGCTCCGGCGGGGGGCGATCACCCGGCCGTCCGGCAGCAGCTCACCGGTGTCGTCGAACAGCAGCACCCCGTTGCACAGCAGGCTCCAGCCCTGCTCGGGGTGGCGCGCGACCGGGACGGCCGCCTCGCGGTCAGCCGACTCGGCGGACGGACACTCGGTTCGGTGCTGGCACATCCTTGTACCTCGCTTCGCTGAAATCTTGCACCGGATCAGGTGTGAAACGGCGTCAGCCGGGTAGGACGATTGGTCCTCCACCCGACCGACACCAGTGTCCGACTCCGCGGGCGCTCGCGCAGCCATTTGGTGACATGCGCCACAGAAGAGCGTGCGAGATCACCCGACCGGGTGGGAGACGAACGGATCCGCGCACGAACGGGCCATGCCGAACCGATCCGATCGGATCAGTGCGGCATGGCCCGTCCGGGTGGTGCGCGGTCCTCCTGGCGGTGCGCCGGGTCGGTCGGCCGATCGGCCCGGTCAGCCGATCAGCGCGGTCGGCTGCGCGGCGCCGGCCCGGGCCGCGTCCGCCCGGGCGGCGGGGGAGCGCTCCAGGCGGGCCAGCAACTCGGCGGCGGGCAGCGCCTGGTGCGCGGCGACCCCGAGCGGGGCCGGGGCCAGCGGGATCAGCAGGTCCTCCCCGGGCTGGCCGCCGTGCAGCCACAGCGCCGAGGCGTAGTGCTCGGGCAGCGACAGCAGTCGCGGCTCGTACCGCCCGGGCGTGCCGTGGGCGAGCTGCCAGGCCTGGCGCAGCGCCCGCACGGTGGAGTCCAGGAACGGGCCGGCGCTCAGGTGGGAGAACACCGGGCCGTCCGGGCCGCTGACCACCTCGGCGGCGGCCAGCACCCCGTCCAGCCCGTCCTCGGTGAACTCGCCGACGGTCAGCGGCACCTCCGTCGCTCCGCCGCCGCCACCCGTGCAGCCGCTGTGCCCGCAGGGCGCGGCCGCTCCGGACCCGGCCGCTCCGGACCCGGCCGCCGCGGGCGCGCTCCCTCCGGGCGCGTCCGCGGCGGGGGAGCTCTCGCTCAGCAGGAAGCGCCAGCCGGTGCACTCGGCCCCGGCCAGTCGGGGCGCGGGGCCGCGCAGGGCGTGCACGGACAGTGCGAGCAGCGGCCGGGGGCGGCCGGCGCTATGGCGCAGGACGGTGGCCGAGGACGGCGAGAGCTCCGCCTCGGGCGCGAGGGCGGAGAGCGCGGCGCGCAGTGCGCCGGCCGGGGGCTGGGACAGGTGCAGGGTCATGGCTGGGTCGCCTCTCCGTGCGTGATCGGCGTGCCGTTGCGGCATACCGGCATGGCGCCGACATGAGGGAGGTCTGGCCGTGTCCGGTTGTGCGTGGGCGCCGAGTGTGGTGGGCGGGTCGTCGACGAGAGTCCCTCGGCATCGTGGGTGTCTCGGACGGCCCTGACCGGGCCTGAGCGGCGTGCGAATTCCATTCGAACAGGTGCACAGGGTGACCTTCATATCACGTTCGGTTGTGGCGCACAAGTCGGGGACTAGCTGACCGATCGTCAACAACCCTGTCTCGCCCGGGTGTTCGGATCGCGGGATATCGATCTTCGAGCGGGGCATGATGCTGGGGCACTGTCGACCGAGGGGAGAGAAGGCACCCGTGGGCGAGAAGGTCGTGGCGACCCGGGCGGAGCTGGCCGACCGGCAGCTCTACCGCCGCAAGCTCCAGTCCTGTCTGGACGTGCTGGAGCGGATGCTCAGGGAGGAGCGGTTCGACCGCCCGAAGGCGATGATGGGCCTGGAGATCGAACTGAACCTGGCCGACGAGCAGGGCCTCCCGGTGCTCGGCAACGAGCAGGTGCTGGACGCGATCTCCTCGGCGGACTTCCAGACCGAACTGGGCCGGTTCAACATCGAGGTCAACGTCGCCCCGCGCCGCCTGACCGGCCACGTCTTCGAGGACCTGCGCGAGGAGCTGGACACCGGCCTGCGCTACGCCGACCGGCGGGCCGCCGCCGCGGGCGCCCGGATCGTGATGGTCGGCATCCTGCCCACCCTCGACCTGGAGCACGCCGGGCTGGACGCGATGAGCCGCAACGACCGCTACAGCCTGCTCAGCGACCAGATCCTGGCCGCCCGCGGCGAGGACATCGCGCTCGACATCGACGGCGTGGAGCGCCTCGCCGTCGACTCGGTGTCGATGGTCGCCGAAGCCGCCGCCACCTCGCTGCAACTGCACCTGCAGGTCACCCCCGCCCGGTTCGCCTCGGTGTGGAACGCGGCCCAGGCGATCTGCGGCGCGCAGCTCGCGCTCGGCGCCAACTCCCCCTTCCTGTTCGGCCGCGAGCTGTGGCGCGAGACCCGCCCGGTGCTGTTCCAGCAGGCGTGCGACACCCGTTCGGCCGAGCTCAAGGCCCAGGGCGTGCGCCCCATCACCTGGTTCGGGGAGCGCTGGGTCGACTCCGCGCTCGACCTGTTCGCCGAGAACCTGCGCTACTTCCCCGCGCTGCTGCCGATCTGCGACGACGAGGACCCGGTCAAGGTGCTCTCCTCCGGCGGCGTCCCCCGGCTCGGCGAGATGCGGCTGCACAACGGCACCATCTACCGCTGGAACCGCCCGGTGTACGACGTCGCCGACGGCGTCGCCCACCTGCGGGTGGAGAACCGCTGCCTGCCCGCCGGCCCGACCGTGGCCGACACGCTGGCCAACGCCGCCTTCTACTACGGCCTGGTCCGGGTGCTGGCCGAGCAGCCCCGTCCGATCTGGACCAGGCTCCCGTTCGAACAGGCCGACGAGAACTTCCGCAACGGCGCCCGGCACGGCATCGACGCCGTCCAGTGGTGGCCGCGCGGCGGCCGCGGCGCCCGCGGCCAGGTCGAGCTCCCGGCCACCGACCTGGTGCTGAACGAACTGCTGCCGCTGGCCCACCAGGGCCTGGACGAGTGGGGCGTCGAGCCCCGCGACCGGGACCGCTACCTCGGCATCATCGAGCAGCGCTGCCTGCGCCGCACCAACGGCGCCGCCTGGCAGGCCGCCACCGTGCACCGGCTGCGCGAGCACCACAACCTCGGCCCGAACGAGGCGATCGCCGCGATGACCCGCCGCTACATCGAGTGCATGCGCAGCGGCGAGCCGGTGCACACCTGGCCGGTCGACTGAGGCCGCGGCCGCGGCCGCCTGCGGCGCTTCACGGGCGGCTCATCTTCCTGTGAAAGGATGATCGGCCCGGGGCGGCAGCACGCCCCGGGCCGATCGTCCGCCCCCGGGAGACCCGTGACCACCGCCTCGGCCGAGCCCGCCACCACCCCCCAGACCCCCTCGCGCCGGCTGCTCGCCGCCGAACTGCTGATCGTCCTCGGCCTCTCCCTCGGTGCCAGCGGCATCACCTCGCTGATCAGCTTCGTCGGCTCGCTCACCGAACCCGCCTCGCTCGGCAGCCAGGTCGCCACCCTGAACGCCTCCCGCGCCCCCGGCCGGCCCTGGCTCGACCTCGCCTGGCAGCTCTACTACGTCGCCCGCGGCCTGATGCCGGTCGTCCTGGTCGGCTACCTGCTGCTGCGCGAGGGCAGTTCGCTGCGGGCGCTCGGCTTCGACCTGCGCCACAAGCTCTCCGACCTCGGCCGCGGCACCCTGGTCGCCGCCTGCATCGGCGGCTCCGGCCTGGCCCTCTACCTGGGCGCCCAGGCCGCGGGCTTCAACCTCACCGTCGCCCCCTCCGGCCTGCCCGACGTCTGGTGGCGGATCCCGGTCCTGACCGCCTCCGCCTGGCAGAACGCCGTCCTGGAGGAGGTCGTGGTGGTCGGCTACCTGCTGCGCCGCCTGCACCAGCTCGGCTGGGGCTGGCCCGCGGCGGTCGCCGCCAGCGCGGTGCTGCGCGGCTCCTACCACCTCTACCAGGGCGTCGGCGGCCTGGTCGGCAACATGGTGATGGGCGTGGTCTTCTGCCTGCTCTACCGCCGCTGGCAGCGGGTCGGCCCGCTGGTCGCCGCGCACGCCCTGATCGACACCACCGCCTTCGTCGGATACGCCCTGCTGGCGGGCCACGTCAGCTGGCTGCCCTGACCGCCGGGCCCCGCGCCGCGGGCCTGACGGCCCGTCACCCCGCGGCGGTAGGCTGACCCCGACGGCCGGGGGACCGGAGTACGCACGACAGGGGAGGGCGACATGGACGGACGGACCGGCACGCACGGCGACCGGGTGCGGATGATCACCGACGCGCTGCACAAGCTCACCGGCGAACCGCCGACCGTCGAGCGCCCGCACGGCGCCGGCGCGACCCGGATCTCGGTGCGGGTCACCGAGCAGCCCGACGAGACCCAGACGCTCGCCGTGCTGCGGGTGCTCCGGCTCGGCGACCGCTTCGGCCACAGCGAGCGCGCCCGCTGGGAGCGGATCTGGGTCGAGGTCGCCGACCGCCCGCGCCCCGGGCCCGGCCCCACCGCGCCCGCCGCCCCCGCGCCCCGCGCCCGCCCGCAGCCGGCGCAGC